>JALRBF010000280.1 GCA_023262365.1 Burkholderiaceae bacterium | reverse complement strand
TTACGATACGGTGGCGGTGTCAGTGCGACTGTCACCCGTGTTATCTACCCAGTTCACTTCGACTTTGTCACCCTTGGCGCCACCCTTGAAGCTGAAAGCCAAGTAAGGATTCTGCGAAACAGCCGGGCCCCAGTTTGCGTTGAGAACCTCTTTGCCATTGTGCTTGGCGGTCACTTTTGCGATGTGATGGGCAGGAATTGGCTTGCCACTTGCGTCCTTTCGCTGACCACCCTCCATCTTGTGCGACATCAATACTCGAACCTCTGTCTCACCGTTAGCCGCCTTGGCGCGGATACGCATTGGGTTTCCCATGTTTCTACTCCTAAATCCAGTGAATGTTGTTCAATCCGTTCCGCCAATTAACCGCCACAACCACCAAGGGTCACTTTGGTCTCTTTTTTGGCCATATACAGCTTGCCGTCGGCCTTGGCGACCACGATGATGTCCGAGGTCTTGCCCATCTTGACACGAGTCTTGACCTCCGGGGCCGTCCCGGAAGGAAAGCCAAAGTGCGCCGCTAGCGGCTGGGGATTGTTCTCAACCAAGAACCAAACATCGGTGGTGCCGGGTATCTTGCTCTCCGTCGCGACAGGGACTACCGCCCCGTTTTCCGCAATATCCGGCGCGATAACTGCTATTTTGTCGCTCTCAACCGGCTTTCCGCCGATAGCCTCTAGGGCGCCGGATAGCGTCTTGCTCGCAAACTCGGGGCGGCTCTCCGCGGCGGCAGCCTGCTCGGCCGTCAGTAGGCCCAAACTGACCAAAGTCCCAAGCGCACCAGTGGTACGGATTGCATCTCTGCGGGTCACTTTCATTCTTCAACTCCTTCAATGATCACATCACGTGAATTAAAACCGATACTACAAAACATTCAGGCGCTTAGCCTCAGGGTTTCCCTTTACGCCCAATGGGGGATCAGTGGGCACCAGCGGCCAGCCATTCCGCGATCACTCGTGCATCGGCCTCCTTCAACTGCGCCTGGGCCGGCATGGGCACGGGGCCCCAGACTCCCGAGCCTCCTCCCTGGATCTTTTTGACGAGATAGTCGATCACTCCGGGTTTACCCTGGTATTTATCAGCCACCTGCTTGAATCCGGGTCCGACCAGTTTTTGTTTCATCCCATGGCATGCAGTACAGGCTTGGGCTGTTAGCAAGACCTTCATGTCCCCGCTTGCACGGATCGTCGGCGCCCCAGCATCCCCAGAGGCTGTCAATGCCGCCGATAATGTGGGCGGTGGCGGTTTTGTCGTATCCGCTCCGCGTACTGGACCGATGATGCGGTTTTGCTTTGCCAGGTTACCGTGGGCGTCACGGGCGTGGTCCGGTAAGCTGGAAACCAGTTTGACGTCCGCAATACAGTCCTTCATACAAGCCACTGCCTTGACGTCACCTTTTGCCTTGATATCCCACAACGGTTCGTATGCCGCCATGCCGTTGCGGTTTGGCAAGCGTTTCTGCACGTCAGCTATGTTTTTGTTTGATAACGTAAAGTCCTCAGGAACGACTTCAGCCAAGTTCAGAATATATGCAGTGACGGCATAGACTTCATCCGCAGAGAGGCTCTTAGGCGCGTTCCATGGCATGGCACGGTTGATGTAGTCCCATAGCGTGGACAAGGTGGGCACCTTCATGATGGTGCTGCGCTGGGGCCACTGCTTGGCGGGCAACAAGTTCGCCACACGACCGGTTTCAATGTCTTTGGCCGTAGTACCGCCCACAATGGGGGTAAACACCTCGTTGCTTTCGCCAAACACGCCGTGGCAAAGCGCGCACTGCGCCTCCCACACCTCGGCACCGCGCGCTACGCTGCCGCTGCCAGCGGGTAGGCCCTTAAAGTCGGGACGTACGTCGATGTCCCACGCGGCCACCTCGTCGGCGGTGGCGTCGCGACCAATGTTGTGCCAAGGCGCGGTGCCGGCAGCCAAAGCCCAAGGCGCCCACACGCTGCCCGCAAGGGTCAGGGCGAAGATTTTTTTTGTAAGGTGTTTCATCCGTTGACCTGCACGTTGGTGACTTCACCGTTGCTGCCCACACGCCATGATTTGATGGCGTTGTTGTGGTAGATGGAGCGCGTGCCGCGCACCGCACGCAGCGCGTTGAGTGAGGGTTGCACGTAGCCGGTGCTGTCAATGGCGCGGCTCATCAAAATGGCGGGCTTGCCGTCCCATACCCAGTCGATGTTGAAACGCGTGAGCGCCTTTGACAACACCGGGGTTTCAAGCCGCGCGGTGCGCCAGTTGCGCCCACCGTCCACCGACACATCAACCCGTTTGACGCTGCCCCGCCCAGACCAAGCCAGACCGGTGACGTTGTAGTAGCCCTGGTCGAGCAGCGTTTGCCCACCCGAGGGGGTGGTGATGACGCTCTTGCACTCTTGGATCGAGGTGTATTGGCGATGCGTGCCATCGGGCATGAGGTCCACGTAGTGAATGCTCTCGTCTTTGGTGCCGTAGCGCTGGTCGCCCACCTCAATGCGACGCAAATACTTAACCCAGCTCACGCCCTGCACACCGGGCACCACCAAACGCAAGGGGTAGCCGTTTTCTGGGCGCAGCATTTCGCCGTTCATGCCCCAGGCCACCACCACGTCGTCCATGGCGCGGTCCATGGCAAGGGTGCGCGTCATGCTCGAGCCATCGGCGCCCTCGGCCAGCACGTACTTGCCGTTTTTCTTGTCCACGCCGCACATTTCAAGCAACGTGGAGAGCAACACACCGGTGAACTCAGCGCAGCTGATCATGCCGTGCGTGTACTGCACCGTGGGCAAGGCCACGTTGCCCCACTCGGGGCCCGAGTTGGCGCCGCACTCAATAAAGTGAATGCGCGAGACGCTGGGTAAGCGCATCAAATCGTCCATGGTAAACACGCGCTGGCGCTTGACCAAGCCATTGACCATCAGGCGATGTTGAGACGGGTCAATGTCCCACCACCCTTGGTGGTGGCGCTCAAAATGCAAGCCGCTGGGCGTGATGATGCCAAACAGGCCTTGCAGCGGACAAAAACTCACCGAGGCCTGCGACACGCGGGTCAAACCCGGGCTTTCGCGCCGTTGCAAGTTGCCCTCCCACTGACTGGGCACGCCATAGCCCAGCGCCGCCACGGGCTTGCCCAACCCCTTGGTGTGAGCCGGCAATTTTAAAATCGCGTCTTCGCCCTTGGGTGCGGCAACTGCCCGCCCGGCGGCCACGGCGCCGGCACCCATGGCCAGCGCTTTGCCCATGAACTGGCGGCGCGCCGTTCGCGCCTGCTCGAGTTGTTCGCCACTGATGTGCCCTTCGGGCGCTGGCACCACGCGGCCAATGGGTTGATCGGTTAGGGAGTTCATGCCTTGACGCTCCAGTCGCTTTTTTAATTAGTTTATGCTTAACTGCTGATATTTATAGTGGGGTTTACCCTAGCCTATCAGCCGGGCCTGCGCCAACTGACCCCCGGCGCGGTGCGACAATAGCCCTCATGAATTCCTCTGTCTCCACCCCCTCGGCCAGCTTGGCCACCCTATGGCGGCCCGTGGTGGCCATGGCGTTGGTGATGCTGGCCGCCAACCTGGCCGTGCAATACCCCATTAACGACTGGCTTACCTGGGGTGCGTTTGTGTACCCGTTGGTGTTTTTGGTCACCGACCTAACCAACCGCGCGGTGGACGCCCGGGCCGCCCGGCGCGTGGCGTGGTGGGGGTTTACGCTGGCCGTGGCGCTGTCGCTGTGGCTGGCAGACCCGCGCATTGCGCTGGCCTCGGGCGCGGCGTTTTTAAGCGCGCAGTGGCTCGATATTGCGGTGTTTAACCGTCTGCGCCAAGGCCGGTGGTGGCAGGCCCCGCTGGTGGGCTCGGTGCTGGCCTCGGTGCTGGATACGCTGATTTTCTTTTTTATTGCGTTTTATGGCACCGAGTTCAACTGGCTCATGCTGGGCGCAGGCGATTTGAGCGTGAAATGGCTCATGGCGGTGCTGCTGCTGGCACCCTACCGGCTGATGCTCACGCATCTGCGCGCTTGGGTGCCGCAGGCGACTGTCTAGGTCTTACACCCCCGCGCTGGCGCGCAGCGCGTCGCGCATGATGCGCTTTTCTTCTAGGTTAAGCGGCCGGTCTAGGCGGTCACGCGCCAGGCCCAGCAGTTCGCGGTCGATTTCTTGCGGAATGCCGCGATTGACCTGAACCGAGGCCAAGATATCGGCGCGCGTGTCCTCGTCGCGCGACTCCCACCACTCGCGCACCACAGCCTGCACCTCGTCGCGGCGCGGGTCTTCACGCGAGACGTCTTGCGCCGCCCTAGGCGCGCGCGCGCCGCGTGATGGCCACGCTGACGGCTTGAACCACACGCGACTGTCGGCCTGCGCCAGCAACTGGGCCCAGGCGGGGTCTTCTTCGGTGGTGGCGGCAAAGTCTTGCGCCGACTCGTCGGTGAGTTGGTGCACCAGCACACCGCGCAGTTGCACCGCGTCCACGGCGTCGCGCAGCGCGCTGGCGTCGCTGGCCAAAATCACATGGGCAAAGCCCTTGTGCTCGGCCACGGCGCGCAGGTCGCGCTCAATGGCCTGGGCGCTGCTGTGGTCGTCGTCGGCCACCACGGCACGCGGCACCAACCCGTCCACCAGTTCGGTGGTGGGCGCATCGGTGTACCAGTACACGCGCTGCACGTCGAGTGTCTTGCCATTGGCCGCCAAGGCCTGTTGCAACATGCCCGCCACTTGAGCCGGTGCCACGGCCTCAGCGCCCTCGCTGTCGGCCTCAAGCAGCCACTGCAAGTAGCGCGCCTCAACCAGCGCCACGCATGCGCCTCGGGCGCCGTGTTCACGTGGACCGTGGCCTTTATTGGGCCCGGTGGAGGGTTTGTTGGATGCGAAATTTTTGCCGCCGCGGCGACCATTGCCTTCGCCAAAGGCAACCCGTGGGGGGTAGTTCATGAAGAGGATAGTGAGTTAAAAATATTAAGTAGATAGCGAGTTTACCGTAATGCACCGCCGTTGTGCGCTTACCATGACGCGATGATGGTTACCCCGCGCTACGTGGGGCGTTACGCGCCCTCGCCCACCGGGCCGCTGCACGCGGGCTCCATGGTGGCGGCGCTAGCCAGCTGGCTTGACGCCAAGGCACACGGTGGCCAATGGTGGGTGCGCATTGAAGACGTGGACACGCCGCGCTGCGTGCCCGAGGCCGAGGCGCAAATTTTGCGCCAGCTCGCTGCGTGTGGCCTGCACCCAGACGGCCCCGTGTGGCACCAACGCCAACGCGGTGCGGCTTACGCCGGCGCATTGGCGCAGCTGCAGCGTGCCGGCTTGGTGTACGGCTGCGCGTGCTCGCGCCAAGACATTGCGCGGGCCCATGGCGGCGCACTGGCCACCGGGCAGGTGCTGCCCTACCCGGGCACCTGCCGCCACGGCACCCACGGCAAGCCGGTACGCGCATGGCGCCTGCACACGCAGCGAGCAGGCTGGCTGCGCTGGCACGACCGGCGGTTGGGCTGGCAGCAGCAGTGGCTTGCGCGTGAGGTGGGTGACGTGGTGTTGCGCCGCGCCGATGGGCTGTGGGCCTACCAACTGGCGGTGGTGGTAGACGACGCCGCGCAGGGCATCACCGACGTGGTACGCGGCGAGGATTTGGTCGACAACACCCCGCGCCAACGCCTGCTGCAGCAGGTGCTGGGGCTGCCGCGCTTGCGCTACTTGCACACGCCGCTGGTGCGCAACGCGGAAGGCCACAAGCTATCCAAGCAAACCGGCGCGGCGGCTGTGGCAACCGAGACCGACGCCGAGGTGCGCCACACCCTTACCCAGGCGGCACAGGCGTTGGCGCTGCACGCGCCACAGGCGTGGCAACCGGTGCCGCACTGGTTGGCACAAGCCGTGGCGCAGTGGGCGCAGCGCTGGGGTTTATGATGCGCGCGACCATGAGTGTGCCTTTTGACGTTGAGTATCCGCAGCGCATCCGAAGTTTTGTGCGCCGCGCCGGCCGCACCACGGCCGCGCAAGCCCGTGCCCTGGCCGAGGTGGGGCCACGCGTGCTGGTGCCCTACGCCGTGCAGGCGCTGCGCTGGCCCGAGGTGTTTGGCCGCACCGCCCCGGTGGTGCTGGAGGTGGGCTTTGGCATGGGTGAGGCCACGGCGCAAATTGCGCACGCCATGCCAGACCGAGATTTTTTGTGCTGCGAGGTGCACGAGCCCGGCGTGGGCGCGTTGCTCAAGCGCGTGCATGAGGGGGCCTTGTCCAACGTGCGCATCGTGGCGCACGACGCGGTGGAGGTGTTGCAGCACATGGTGCCGGCGGCCAGCTTGGCCGGGGTGCATGTGTTTTTTCCTGACCCCTGGCACAAAAAACGCCACCACAAACGCCGCCTGGTGCAACCCGACTGGGTGGCCATGGTGGCCAGCCGGTTGGCCCCGGGCGGCTACGTGCACTGCGCCACCGACTGGCAGCCCTACGCCGAGCACATGCTGGCGGTGCTGCAAGGCTGCACGACTTTACGCAACACGGCAAGCGACGCCAGCGGCTACGCCACGCGCCCGGCGTACCGGCCACGCACCAAATTCGAAACCCGTGGCCTTCGGCTAGGCCACGGCGTGTGGGACGTGGTGTTTACGCGCCCAGCTTAAGCCGCTTGCAGCTTGGCTTGGGCCCAGGCGCGGGCCGCCTCAAGCGCCTGGGGCACCTGCTGCGGCTCGGTGCCGCCGGCCATGGCCATGTCGGGCTTGCCGCCGCCTTTGCCGCCCACGGCTTGCGCGGCGTGGTTTACCCACTCGCCGGCGCGTAGCTTGCCCACAGCGTCGGGCGTGACGCCGGCGGCCAACTGCACCTTGTCACCCTGCACCGACACCAACAGCACGGCGGCTGATTTGAGTTTTTGCTTGAGCTGGTCGAGCGTCTCGCGCAAGGCCTTGGCATCAGCCCCGGGCAGCGCGGCCACCAGCAATTGCACCCCGCCCACCAACTGCGCTTGTTGCACCAGTTCGTCGCCCTGGCTGGAAGCCAGTTTGCCTTTCAGGGCATCGCGTTCGCGCTCTAACCCGCGCAGTTGCTCTTGCAACGCACCAATACGCTGGGCCAGTTCGGCGGGCGCGGCGCGCAGGGCCTGTGCGGCTTGCTCCACGTGCTGCTCCAGGCCCTGCACGTACGCCAGCGCGTGCTCGCCTGTCACGGCTTCGATGCGGCGCACCCCAGCGGCCACCCCGCTTTGCGCCACCACTTTGAACAAACCGATGTCACCGGTGCGCTGCACGTGGGTGCCGCCGCACAACTCGCGGCTGTTGCCAATGTCAAGCACGCGC
>JALRBF010000271.1 GCA_023262365.1 Burkholderiaceae bacterium | reverse complement strand
CGAGGCATGGTGGGCTCGGTCCTGATGGACCGCATGCAAACCGAAAACGACTTTGCGCTGATTGAACCCGTCTTCTTTTCCACCTCCAATGCCGGTGGACCAGCGCCGTCCATGGCGAAGAACGAAACCAAGCTGCTCGATGGCCACAACATCGACGCCCTCAAGGCCTGCGACATCATCATCACTTGCCAAGGCGGCGATTACACCTCCGAGGTGTTCCCCAAGTTGCGCGCAGCGGGCTGGAAAGGCCACTGGATTGATGCGGCGTCCACGCTGCGCATGAAAGACGACGCGGTCATCATTCTGGACCCGGTCAATTTGCCTGTCATCCAAAACGCTTTGGCTCACGGCGGCCTCAACTGGGTCGGCGGCAATTGCACCGTGAGCTGCATGCTCATGGGCGTGGGGGCTTTGTTCAAAGCCGGACTGGTGGAATGGATGAGCACCCAAACCTACCAGGCCGCCAGCGGCGGCGGGGCGCAACACATGCGCGAGTTACTCCATCAGTTCGGCACGCTGCACGCGGAGGTGCAGCCCTTGCTCCATGACCCGCGCAGTGCCATTTTGGCCATCGACCAAGGCGTGATTGCCAAGCAACGCGCGCTCTCACCCGATCAAATGCAACATTTTGGCGTGCCGCTGGGTGGCTCACTTATCCCGTGGATTGACAAAGACCTCGGCAACGGCGTCAGCCGCGAAGAATGGAAGGGCATGGCCGAGACCAACAAAATCTTGGGGCGTGGCCAAGGGTTTGACGCCGCGGCCATTCCTGTGGACGGACTGTGCGTGCGCGTGGGCGCCATGCGCTGCCACAGCCAAGCGCTGATGTTTAAACTTACGCAAAGCATCGCGCCAGCCGATGTAGAAGCGCTGATTGCGCAAGACAACCCGTGGGTGAAGGTGGTACCCAACGAACGCGAAGCCACCATGCAGCAGCTCACGCCCGTGGCGGTCACGGGCACGCTCACCATTGCGGTGGGGCGGATTCGCCCCATGGCCATGGGCGCGCAATACCTGTCGGCCTTTACCATTGGCGACCAGTTGCTGTGGGGCGCGGCCGAGCCGCTGCGGCGCATGCTGCGCCTGTTGCTGCAGGCCTAACCCTCATGCGTGTGGCCTTGGGCCTGCGCTATTGGGGCGGCGCGTATCACGGCTGGCAAAGCCAGCCCAGCGGCCAAACGGTGCAAGACCGGCTGGAGCACGCGCTGGGCCAACTGCTCAACGACACGCCGCCGCGGGTGATGTGCGCCGGTCGCACCGACACCGGCGTGCACGCACTGCAGCAAGTGGTGCACTTTGACACCGAGGCCGACCGCCCGCTGCAAGCCTGGGTGCGCGGCACCAACCGCTACCTACCCAGCGACGTGGCGGTGCAATGGGCACAACTGGTGCCCCCGAGCTTTCACGCCCGAGGCAGCGCCCAATCACGCCGCTATGCTTACGTGCTGTTGCAGTCACCGGTGCGCCCCAGCCTGGAGCACGGGCGGGTGGGGTGGGTGTTTCAGCCGCTCAACCTGCACGCCATGGCGCATGCGCTGCAAATTGTGCTGGGCACCCACGATTTTTCGTCTTTTCGTGCCGCCCAATGCCAAGCCGCCTCACCGGTTAAAACCTTGCACCAGGCCAGCGTGAAGCAAGTGGGCGCTTACTTGCGTTTTGACTTTGAAGCCGACGCCTTTTTGCACCACATGATTCGCAACATCCTGGGTTGCGTGCTGCAAGTGGGCAAGGGCAACCGCCCCGCCACCTGGCTGCACGAGGTGCTGGCCGCGCGCAACCGAGACGCCGCCGCGCCCACCTTTGCCGCTGAAGGGCTGTATTTTTTGGGGCCCGTCTATGCTCCCCACTGGGGGCTACCCACCCACGAGCCGCAAGGCTGGCTGCCAGGAGACTGAGCCCACTGGCTACACTAGGCGGCATGCCCCACCGTACCCGAATCAAAATATGCGGCCTAACCCGGCCAGCCGACGTGGCCGCCGCGTGCGAGGCGGGTGCCGATGCCATTGGGCTGGTGATGTACCCGCCCAGCGCCCGCGCCGTTACCGCCGAGCGCGCGCGTGAACTGGCCACGGTCATTCCCGCGGCGGTCACGCCGGTGTTGTTGTTTGTCAATGCCCAGCCGCAGGCCATTGAGCAGGCGTTGCGCGCGGTACCCAACGCCACCTTGCAGTTTCACGGCGACGAATCGCCCGAGGCTTGCCAACGCTGGGGTCGCCCCTACTGGCGCGCGGTGCGTATTCCCGCCGGGGCCGGGGCGGATACAGTCAATCTTTTAGAATGGGATGAGCAATTTGCCAGCGCGCAGGCGCTGCTGCTTGACGCCCACGTCCAAGGCTACGGGGGCAGCGGGCAGCGCTTTAATTGGAGAGGTTTCGATTGGTCACAGCCCGCACTCAACGCCAGCCGTCGGGTCGTTTTGTCTGGTGGACTCACACCTGCCAACGCGGCCGATGGCGTTCGTTTGGTGCGCCCTTGGGCGGTTGACGTCAGCAGTGGCGTCGAAGACGCCAAGGGCATCAAAAACGCCAACCTGATGCATCAATTTGTGGCGGCCGTACACGCCGCCCATCACCCATCTCAAAACGCCTCATGACCACTTACCAACAACCCGACGCCCGCGGCCACTTTGGGCCCTATGGCGGCAACTTTGTTAGCGAAACCCTAACCTACGCCATCGCCGAACTGCAGCAAGCCTACGAGGTGGCCAAAGCCGACCCCGCGTTTGCTGCCGAATTTGCCTACGAGTTGGCCCATTTTGTGGGCCGCCCCAGCCCCATCTACCACGCCGAGCGGCTGAGCCGAGAACTCGGTGGCGCGCAGGTGTACCTTAAACGCGAAGACCTCAACCATACCGGTGCGCACAAAATCAACAACGTCATCGGGCAGGCCATGCTGGCGCGGCGCATGGGCAAGCCACGCGTGATTGCCGAGACCGGTGCCGGTCAGCACGGCGTGGCCACGGCCACCATTTGCGCGCGGTACGGCCTGAAGTGCGTGGTTTACATGGGCAGCGAAGACGTCAAACGGCAAAGCCCCAACGTCTACCGTATGAAGCTGCTTGGCGCCGAGGTGGTGCCGGTTGAATCGGGCAGCAAAACCTTAAAAGACGCCCTAAACGAAGCGCTGCGCGATTGGGTGACCCACGTGGAGGACACCTTTTACATCATTGGCACGGTGGCCGGCCCACACCCTTACCCCATGATGGTGCGCGATTTTCAAAGCATCATCGGCAAAGAATGCATCGAGCAAATGCCCGCCTTAGCCGGCCAACAACCCGATGCGGTAATTGCCTGCGTGGGCGGTGGCAGCAACGCCATGGGCATCTTTCATCCGTACATTGACCACCATGGGGTACGCCTGATTGGTGTGGAGGCCGCCGGCGAAGGCCTAGACAGCGGCAAACACGCGGCCTCAAT
>JALRBF010000222.1 GCA_023262365.1 Burkholderiaceae bacterium | reverse complement strand
CTGCTGCCATTCCACACCGGCGTAAATGTCTTCGGAGTTTTCGCGAAAGATCACCATGTCGGTTTTTTCGGGCTCACGCAGCGGCGAGGGCACCCCGCGAAAGTACCGCACGGGGCGCAAGCAAACGTACAGGTCTAGCTCTTGGCGCAGCGCCACGTTGAGCGAGCGAATGCCGCCGCCCACCGGAGTCGTCAGCGGCCCTTTAATGGAGACCACGTAGTCCCGCACCACCTCCAGCGTTTCTTCGGGCAGCCAGACGTCTGGGCCATAAACCTGGGTGGCCTTTTCGCCGGCGTAAATCTCCATCCAATGGATTTTTCGGGTGCCGCTGTAGGCCTTGGTCACCGCCGCATCCACCACCTTAAGCATCACCGGGGTGATGTCTAAACCGGTGCCGTCGCCCTCAATGTACGGAATGATGGGTTGGTCAGGAACGTTGAGCGACCCATCGGCTGCAACCATGATTTTTTCGCCAAGTGGGGGGACTTTGATGTGCTGGTACATGATGCCTCTTGAATGAACGCGCCGGTCAGATTGGCCAGCCGGGCGTGAGTTTTACATACTGGAATACTGCATTTTATCGTGGTAACCTGACGCCAAGTTGTCGTTGGGGCAAGCCGGTGTTGCCCAAGGGAGAGAAGATGAAGATTGGCCACTGTTTGACCCAGTTGAGCCGTGTCATCCGTGGACGGGCCGGTGGTTGCCTGCTACTGGCAGGGCTGTCGGCTGTGCCCCACCTCGGCTGGGCGCAATCGCCGCAGCTGGACTTACCCCGGGTTCGGCTCAGCGCAGGCATGTTCTTAATTCAGGCGCAGGTGGCCAGTACCCCCGCGCAGCGCAACACGGGGCTCATGTGGCGGCGCGAACTGCCGCCCCACGAGGGCATGCTGTTTGTGTTTGAGGCGCCCGCATCGGTGTGCTTTTGGATGCGCAACACCTACTTACCGCTCAGCGCGGCGTTCGTGGGGGACGACGGCACGATTGTGCACATTGCCCAAATGCAGCCTTTAAGCGAGGCGACGCACTGCACCCCGGTGCCAGTGCGCTACGTGCTGGAGATGAACCAGGGCTGGTTCGCCAACCGAGGTGTAGGCCCGGGGGACAAACTCAGTGGTCGGCCCTTTAAAAAGTAAACCGCCGGGTCTCTCCCAAAGACCCAGCGGTTGATGACCGATAAAAGCTCAGAGGCCGCCGTTTTGCTGAGCCACCATGCAGAAAAGCATCGGAACTGACAACAGTGTGTTGATGCGAGAGGTCATACCAGCCGTCTTCGCAGCCTTGGCTTTTTCGTCAGCCTCAACAACAACGATTCCCAGTGCTTTCTTTTGGTTTGGCCAAATGATGAACCAAACGTTGTAAGCCATGACTAGTGCGAGCCACATCCCAATACCAATCGTATGAACGCCCTGGGTTAACGTAAGCGCTGGCACCAAATAGCCACCCAGCGCAGCGACGATCGCACCCGTGATAACGGTCCATAGAGCAGCATGACGGAACCAAAACAACGCCGTCGGCGCTATGACCTTAGAAACCGCTGGTTTCTCGGCATCAGGTATTTTTGGCATCGAGGGTGTTTGCACAAAGTTAAAGTACCACAGCAAGCCAATCCACATCACGCCCGCGAGCACATGGAAATACCTAAAGAGAAATCGCCACCATTCAGTCGAGCTCAGATTGACTGCTGACCCCGTCACAGACGCGACCACCGCAAGAATGACAAGCAGGAGGACGACACCAGCGATTACCGTCTTTTGCAACGATTGAAGTATTGAAGACATCGAATGGCTCCTAAATCTTTGATGCGCTGAAGTCTATCACGGCATGGTTTTCTGGACGTAGTAACTGTACGGAATGCTCAAACCAGGCCGATTATTCCTCAACGCGAAGATTTAACGTACCCTCTGCTAGGGTTGCGACCACTGAATCCCCGGTAAAGAGGGAGCTGGCACGCTGAATCACTCGGCCTTGGGCGTCTTGCAGCATGGCGTAGCCGCGCTGCAGCACGTGCTGGGGGTGCACCGCATGCAGCGTGGCCTGACACAGCGCCAGCCGCTGTTGTTGGCGCTGCAGCCCTTGCTGCAAGGCCACGCGGTGGCGTTGCGCCGCGTGGTCAAGTGCCTGCTGGCGCTGCTGCAGCCAGCGGTCTAGGCCGTTGGCCAAGGCCTGTGCCTGTTGCTGCCACTGGCGTGTCAGTTGCTCGATGGGCACGGCGCACAGCTCGGCTGCGGCGGTGGGCGTCGGGGCACGCAGGTCCGCGGCAAAGTCGCATAGGGTCACGTCGGTTTCGTGGCCCACGCCGCATATCACGGGCAGCGGCATGGCCGCCACGGCGCGCACCACGTCCTCGTCGTTAAACGCCCATAGGTCTTCCGCCGCTCCACCCCCGCGCACCAGCAGCACGGTTTGCACACCGGGCAGCTGCGCGGTGCGGCCCAGCGCGGCCACCAGTTGGCGCGGGGCCTGCTCGCCTTGCACCAACGAGGGCACCACGGTGACGGCAACGTGCGGGGCACGCCGGCGCAAGGCGCTTAAGACGTCTTGCAGCGCCGCGGCCTCACGCGAGGTCACCACCGCCACACCAGTGGGCACCGACGCCACGGGGCGCTTGCGCGCGGCATCAAACAAACCCTGGGCTTGCAGCTTGGCTTTGAGCTGGTCGTAGCGCTGCAGCCACGCGCCCTGTCCCGTGGCCTGCATGCTTTGCACAATCAGCTGCAAATCGCCACGCGGGCCGTACACGTCCAGCTGCCCGCGCACCTGCACGGTGGCGCCTTCGGCTGGGGTAAAAGCCAAACGCGAGGCGGCACGGCGAAACATGGCGCAGCGCACCTGGGCGTTTTCATCTTTGAGCGTGAAGTAGCAGTGCCCACTGGCCGCAAGGGTCAAGCTGGCAATCTCGCCCTGCACCCAAACGTCACCCAAGCGCTGCCGCACCGCGTCGGCCACGGCCAGCATCAACGCCGAGACCTGCCACACCGGTTGCGCGTCTGTTGAAAGCGAATCAAACCCCGTCATTTTGAAAAAAGTGTTTGTTTTTTTTGAGAAAAATGCTGCTTAAATTTTGTGCAACCTAAGCCAACCACCATGTCCCGTGCGCTGGGCCGCCGATGCGGTGGGTTCTCAACATAGATATCCACAGTTCTTGGGGATTGGTGAAGGCTGCGGTGACGTCCATAATGCTTAACAGACGAACGAGCGAGAGGAAAGCATGCGATGTGGGGCATCATACAAGCGGCCGGCTGGCCGATTTGGCCGCTGATTGTCAGCTCGGTGGTGGCGCTGGCGCTGATCGTGGAGCGCGCCTCGGTGCTGCGCTGGTCGGCGGTGCTGCCGGCGTCGCTGCGCGACGAGGCATGGGCGTTATGGCGCCACGGAAAAGTTAGCACCGACTCACTTGAGCAACTGGCCAGGCGCGGCCCGCTGGGCGTGGTGTTGGCCGCGGCGTTACGCGAGGCCACGCAACGCGGTGGCGACAGCGCGCAGTGGCAGCCAGCGATTGAAGACGCCGGGCGCGCCGTCTCGGCGCAATTGCACCAGCGCCTCACCGGGCTGGCCACGCTGGCCTCGTTGGCGCCGCTGCTGGGGCTGTTGGGCACAGTGATTGGCATGATTGAAATTTTTGCCGCGCAAAGCCTAAGCACCGGCGCGGCCATGACCGACAACCCCGTGGCGCTGGCGCACGGCATTTCTACGGCGCTGTACAACACCGCCTTTGGCCTGATGGTGGCGGTGCCGTCCTTGATTGCGTGGCGCGCCTTCCAAAGCCGCGCCGACGCCATGGTGCTGGCGCTGGAGCTCGAGGCCGGCCACTTCACCCGCCGTTTGGCCCAAAGCCGCCGCGAGGGCAACGGATGAACTTTGCCCGGCGCCAAGCCCACACCCCGCCAGAAATCAACCTCATCGCCTTCATCGATGTGCTGTTGGTGGTGCTGATTTTTTTGGTGCTCACCACCACCTACGAGCGGGTGGCCGGGCTGCGCTTAACGCTGCCCTCGGCGCAATCCGAGGCGGTGCAAGCCACGCCCCAGCGCCTGGTGGTGGCCATTGATGTGATGGGGCAAGTCGCCGTCAATGGCGTGCGTGTGCCCGAGCGCGGCATCGCCGCACTGGCGGCGTATTTGGAGCAGGCCAAGGCCCAAAGCACCAACGGCCAGCCGTGGGTGGTGATCTCCGCTGACGCCCAAGCCGCGCATCAAGACGTGATTGACGCGATGGTTGCCGCGCGCCGGGCGGGACTGCCGCGCGTGGCCTTTGCCGCCCGCGTTGCGCCGTGAGCCCGCCGCCCGGGCTGAGTCAATGGCTTTGGCACCAATGGCAGCGCCGGGGCCTATGGGCACGGTTGATGCAGCCGGTGGCCGCAGCGCTGCAAGGCTGGGTGCGCTGGCGCCAAGCCCAGCCCGTGCCGCTGCCGGCGCGGGTGCTGGTGGTGGGCAACGTGAGCGTGGGCGGCACGGGCAAAACCCCGGTGGTGGCCAGCGTGGCCCAGCGCCTGCACGCGTGGGGCTGGCGCGTGGCCGTGATTACCCGTGGCCACGGCGCGCGGCACGGCCACCCTCGGCGGGTTGGCCCGCACGACGACGCACGCCAAGCCGGCGACGAGCCCGTGTGGCTGGCGCAACAACTGCAGCCCCTGGGCATTCCCGTGGTGGCCGCGCACGACCGCGTGGCGGCGGCACGACTGGCCTTAGCCGAGCAGCCAGGCTGCCACTGGCTCATCAGCGACGACGGTTTGCAACACCACGCCTTGGCGCGTGACTTGGAGCTGGTGGTCTTTGATGCGCGCGGCGTGGGCAACGGCCTTACGCTACCGGCTGGGCCGCTGCGCGAGCCGTGGCCGCGCCGGGCCGACCTGGTGCTGCAGCACGGGGCACCTAAGCTGCCCGAGCCGCTGCCCCAAACGTGCTTTGCCATGCAACGCCAATTGGCCCACACGCTGCGTCCGCTGGGCGCGCAAGCCCCGGTGCCATTGGCCCAATGGCGCGGCCAAGCGGTGCAGGCCTTTGCCGGCATTGGCGCGCCACAAGCATTTTTTGCCATGCTGCAGCAAGCCGGGCTTGAATTGGTGCATCCCTTGGCATTGGCCGACCACGCCGCGCTGCAGCGGCCACCCAGCGGCTTGCACCCCACCCTGCCCTTGGTATGCACCGCCAAAGACGCCGTTAAAGCCAGCCATTGGCCTGCACCATGGCGAAATCGACTTTGGGTGGCCGATTTGGAGGTTGACTGCCCACCGGCGTTTTGGGCTGCGCTGCAGCGCGCCGTATCCTCGGTATCATCCGCGCATGGACAAACGACTGCTTAGCCTGCTGGTGTGCCCGGTGACGCGCGGGCCACTGGTGTACGACGCCGAGCATAACGAGTTGCTCTGCCGCGCCGCACGACTGGCCTACCCCATACGCGATGGCATACCCATCATGCTCGAGGCCGAGGCCCGCACCCTAAGCGACGACGAACTCGAGGCCATGCGTGCCCCGGCCACGCCGCCGGGCCCTTAAGGTGTGATCACCCCAGCCGAACCTTTTGTCGTGCTTATTCCGGCGCGGCTGGGCTCGACCCGGCTGGCGCACAAAGCACTGGCTGACCTAGGCGGCGCCCCCATGGTGGTGCGCGTGGCGCAGCGTGCGGCAAAAAGCCAGGCCACCCGTGTGGTGGTGGCCACCGACGACGAGCGCATCGTGCACGCCTGCGCCGCCCACCAGGTGCAGGCCCTGCTCACCGGCGCACACCACGCCAGCGGCAGCGACCGCTTGGCGCAAGCCTGCACGCTGCTGCAGCTGCCCGATGAGGCCGTGGTGGTTAACGTGCAAGGCGACGAACCGCTGATTGACCCCGCGCTCATCGACGCCGTGGCGCAACGCCTCATGCAACAGACCGACTGCGACATGGCCACAGCCGCGCAGCCGCTGCAAGCCGAGCACGCGCAAGCGCCTTCGGTGGTCAAGGTGGTGCTTGACGCGCAACAGCGCGCGCTTTACTTTAGCCGCCACGCGGTGCCCTACTCGGCCCAAGAGGCTATACCGCCGCGCTGGCACCACGTGGGTATTTACGCCTACCGCGCCCGGTTTTTGCGCCACTTCAGCCAGCTGCCGGCCGCACCCATTGAACAAGCCGAACAGCTCGAGCAACTGCGCGCGCTATGGCACGGGCACCGCATCGCGGTGCACTGCACCGAACAGCCTGGCCACCCGGGCGTTGATACCGCCGAAGACCTGCAGCGCACGCGCGCCGCATGGGGCCATGGCGTGTAAGCCAAACCCCGCGGCAAGCGTGCTATGCTTGCGCGCTTTTTGTTGGTGCCTGGCGCGTAAGTCGGCCCTGTACACAACGGTCACGAGGACTCACCCATGAGACTGATACTTTTAGGAGCCCCGGGCGCGGGTAAGGGCACTCAGGCGCAAACCATCTGCCAAGCGTTTGGCATTCCGCAAATCTCCACGGGCGACATGCTGCGCGCGGCGGTCAAAGCCGGCACACCGCTGGGCGTGGCCGCCAAACAAGTCATGGACAGCGGCGGCTTGGTCAGTGACGACATCATTATTGGCTTGGTCAAAGAGCGAATTGCCCAGGCCGATTGCAGCCAAGGCTTTTTGTTTGACGGTTTTCCGCGCACCATTCCCCAGGCTGACGCCATGCGCCAGGCTCAGGTGCAGCTTGATTACGTGCTTGAAATTGACGTGCCATTTGACTCCATCATCGAGCGCATGAGCGGACGCCGGGTGCACCCGGCCAGCGGCCGTACCTACCACGTGAAGTTCAACCCGCCCAAGCAAGACGGCGTGGACGACGACACCGGCGAAGCGCTGATTCAACGCGATGACGACAAAGAAGAAACGGTGCGCAAACGGCTCGCGGTGTACGACGAGCAAACCCGCCCGCTGGTGGCCTACTACGCCGACTGGGCGCAACAAGCGCCAAGCCAAGCCCCGCGTTATCGCCGCATCGACGGCGTGGGCGATGTGGCCACCATTGGCCAACGTGCGCTGGACGCGCTCAAAAGCTAAGCCACAACATTTGGGCCACCCGTGTGGTGGCCGGCGTTAACCCACACGGCACCGGCGGCACACGCGGGGTACGCACCGACACCGGCCACAGGGTGCGACTGGCCAACCACACCGGTACACCGGCTTGCTCGGCTTGTTGCAACACCGGCTCTAAGTTGGCGTGGCAGGTGCCGTTGCCTGTGCCAGCCAACACCAAGCCTTGTACCCCGGCATCTAACCACGCCAACACCTCGCGGGGGTCGGCGTGCGCCACACTGGTGACCACACCCACCCACGGCGCTGGCTGATTCATCCAGTTAGGCGGCAAGCGCAGCCACGGTGTGGGCGGCTGCCACGCCAGCGCACGCAAAGCAGCGGCGTCGCTTGGGTCAAGGCGCGGGGCATCCCCGCCGTCAAACGCCCAGACCCGCCGCGGGTGCGACTTACGCACGGAGTCACCCGGCCATAGCGCCCCGTCCATCACCACCCACACACCGCCTGGTAGCGTCGCAGCAGCTTGCAACGCCGCACGCAAATTGGCTGGGCCGTCCGGGGCGTCGCTGTCGGCTGGGTGCATGGCGCCCGTAAGCACCACCGGCAACGACACCCCCAACGCCGGCAACACCGCGTGCAGGTACGTGGCGGTCTCCTCCATGGTGTCGGTGCCGTGCGTAATAACCACCCCCGCGGCCAAGCCGCCTTGGGCTAGCTGCGCCACACGGTGCGCCAATTGGCCCCACAGGCCCCACGACATGTCGTGGCTGCCAATTTGTGCCACCTGCTCGGTGTGGCAGGTCACCCCCGCCAAGGCTGCAGCCTGAACCAAGTCGGCCACCGCCACCTGGCCCGGGGTGTACCCCGCAGGCAAATTCGAGGCGCGCCCGGCAATGGTGCCACCGGTGCCCAGTACCCAAAGGTCAGAAGTTAGAAAGGCTTGCATGTTGACTCAAACTGGTTAAAAATACAGTTACTGGATAAAAAACCATATGCCATGACCACTTTACCCGCCAAACTCACCCCGCGCCAAGCGCAAATCCACCGCCTGATTCAACAGGCCATTGCCGAAACCGGGGCCCCGCCCACCCGGGCCGAAATCGCTCAAACCCTGGGCTTTCGCTCGGCCAACGCCGCCGAAGAGCACCTGCAAGCCTTGGCACGCAAGGGCGTGATTGAACTCGTCAGCGGCACCTCGCGCGGCATTCGGCTACGCCAGCGCCCTGCACCGCAGGCAAGCGATCAACTCGACCTGCCCATGGGCATGGGCTCGCTGCAATGGTTGCCACTGGTGGGGCGGGTAGCGGCTGGCGCCCCAATTTTGGCGCAAGAACACGTGGACGCCCGCTACCCCCTACCACCCGAGCTGTTTCGCCACGCCCCCGACTACCTGCTGCGCGTGCGGGGCCACTCCATGCGCGACGCCGGCATTCAAGACGGTGACTTGCTCGCCGTCAAGCGCACGCCCAACGCCAACAACGGCCAAATTGTGGTGGCCAGGCTTGACGACGAAGTCACCGTCAAGCGCTACTTTCGCCACGCCAACGGCGTTGAGCTGCGCGCCGAAAACCCCGACTTTCAACCCATTTGGGTTGACCCCAGCCAAGCCATCGTGATCGAAGGCTTGGCCGTGGGCCTCATTCGCACCGATAGCCTCTAACTCCCTGCCAATTCGCCATGAACCTCACCCCCCACAACCGCCCCCGCCCTGTCTCTATTCGCCCGCAGGCCCACCACAACCAGGTGCGGGTAATCCGTCATCCGTCACACGCCACTGGCAACGACTGCGCTGGGCGCATGGTGGTGAGTGGTCGCATCGACCAAGTCTGCAAAGCGCTGCAAGACATGCTGGCCCAGGCCCACTAAAGCGCGCCCACGAAAGGGGCACAATACGCCCCCATGAATGTCGCAATTCTTGACGACTACCAAGACGCGGTGCGCAAGCTCACCGCCTATCAAATGTTGGACGGGTTTCACGTCAAAACCTTCACCAACAACGTCAAAGGGCTGGCCCAACTGGCCGCGCGCTTGCGTGACACCGAAGCTCTGGTGTTGATTCGAGGCCGCACCTCCGTCTCTGCCAGCTTGCTTGACCGGTTGCCCAACCTACGCCTGGTGGTGCAAACCGGCGCTGTGGCTGCGCATTTGGACGTGCAAGCTTGCACCGAGCGCGGCGTGCTGGTGTGCGATGGCCCAAGCCAACCGTACGCCGCGGCCGAACTTACCTGGGCGCTGACCATGGCGGCCATGCGGCGCTTGCCGCAGTACGTGAACAACCTTAAACACGGTATTTGGCAACAAGCCGGGCTGCGTAGCCAGTCCACCCCCGATAACTTTGGCCTGGGTACCCGCCTGCACGGCAAAACGCTGGGTATTTGGGGTTATGGCCGCATCGGTGCCATGGTCGCCGGCTATGGCAAAGCCTTTGGTATGCCGGTGCTGGTTTGGGGCAGCCAAGCCGCACGCAACCGGGCCAGCCAAGAC
>JALRBF010000149.1 GCA_023262365.1 Burkholderiaceae bacterium | reverse complement strand
AAAACGCGGCCTCCACGTACACGTGGCGCGTGTCGTCGCCTCCGGCGGTGGCGTCTCCGCCCATGATGCCGGCCAGGCTCTCGAGTTGTTGGGCATCGGCAATTACGCCCACGTGTTCGTCTACGGTAATGGTGTTGCCGTTGAGCAGCTTAAGGCGCTCACCAGGCTGCCCCCAGCGTACCTCAAGGTGGCCGTGAATGCGGTCCAGGTCAAAGATGTGCGAGGGCCGCCCCAGCTCGAACATGACGTAGTTGGAAATATCGACCAGCGCCGAGACCGGCCGCTGCCCGCAGCGCAGCAGGCGCTGCACCATCCACGGCGGCGTAACCGCCTTGGGGTTAACGTGGCGTACCACGCGCCCGGTAAAGCGCCCGCACAGGTCGCCGTGGTGTACCTTAACGGGCAGCACGTCTTGATGCTGCGCGGCCACGGGCGTAAAGCTGGGGCTGCGCAGCGGCGCACCGGTCAGTGCGGCCACCTCGCGGGCCACGCCGTACACGCTTAAGCCATGCGCCAGGTTGGGGGTAAGCTTAAGTTCAAATACCGTGTCGTCCAGCGCCAGCCACTGGCGAATGTCTTGCCCCAACGGGGCGTCGTCGGCCAGCTCCAGCAGGCCGCTGTGGTCGTCGCCCAAGCCAAGCTCTTTGCCCGAGCACAGCATGCCTTGGCTTGCCACGCCGCGCAGCTTGCCTTCTTTGATGCGCCACGGCGTCCCCCCGGGCTCGGCTGGCGGCAAGTCGGCGCCTACGGTGGCCAGTGGCACGCGCAAGCCGGCGCGGGCATTGGGCGCCCCGCACACGATTTGGCGCGGCTCGCCCTGCCCAATGCTTACCGTGCACACGCGCAGGCGGTCGGCGTTGGGGTGGGGCTCGGCACTTTCAATTTGCGCCACCACCACGCCGGTAAATGGCGGGGCCGCGGGGGTGAGCGATTCCACCTCAAACCCTGCCATGGTAAGCACGTCGGCCAGCGCCTGCGTGCTTAGGTTGGGGTCACAGTACTGGCGTAGCCAAGATTCGGGAAACTGCATGGCTGGGGCTGCCGTTATTGAAACTGCGCCAAAAAGCGCAAGTCGCCGTCAAAGAATTGCCGCAAGTCGGCCACGCCGTAGCGCAGCATGGCCAGGCGGTCAATGCCGCTGCCAAAGGCAAAGCCAATGTGTTGCTCGGGGTTTAAGCCCATGTTGCGAATAACCTGCGGGTGTACCTGCCCCGAGCCCGATACCTCGAGCCAGCGCCCGGCCAAGGGGCCGTCGGTGAACATCATGTCAATTTCGGCGCTAGGCTCGGTAAACGGAAAATAGCTGGGCCGAAAGCGAATGCGCAGCGCGTCGGTTTCAAAAAACGCGCGCAAAAAGCGCAAATACGTGGCCTTAAGGTCTTTAAAGCTGATGGCCTCGCCCACCCACAGGCCTTCAACTTGGTGAAACATGGGCGAGTGCGTGGCGTCGCTGTCTACGCGGTAGGTGCGACCGGGGGCGATGACGCGGATCTCAGGCATGTCCTGCCCGGCATCGATCAGGGCGCGGTATTTTTTGACGTGCTGTACCGCATGGCGGATTTGCATCGGGCTGGTGTGGGTACGCAGCAGGTTGGGCGCTTCGGCAGAACCGCCTTCGACGTAGAAGGTGTCGTGCATGGAGCGCGCGGGGTGATCGGCTGGCGTGTTGAGCGCTGTGAAGTTGAACCAGTCGGATTCAATTTCCGGGCCGTCGGCGCCGTCAAACCCCATTGAGTTGAAGATGGCTTCGATGCGCTCGATGGTTCGGCTAACGGGATGCAGACCACCGATGCCGGCTTGGCGACCGGGCAAGGTGACGTCAAGGGCTTCGGC
>JALRBF010000108.1 GCA_023262365.1 Burkholderiaceae bacterium | reverse complement strand
GCCCTGGTGATACTTCACGTCCCCGCTTGGTAGATCCTCAGGCGCGGTGTGGTCGAACTCAGCGAACAGACTTTTGGGCATTTTGCCCAGCGTGTTCACCAACACGTTGAGGCGGCCGCGGTGGGCCATGCCAATGACAATTTCTTGCACCCCTTGCTCGCCGGCGCGCTGGATCAGCTCGTCCATGGAGGCAATAAAGCTCTCACCACCCTCGAGCGAAAAGCGCTTTTGCCCCACGTATTTGGTGTGCAAAAAGCGCTCCAAGCCCTCGGCGGCGGTCAGCCGCTCAAGCAAATGGGTTTTTTGCTCGGCATTAAGGCTGGCCTTGGCGCGAATCGACTCGAGCTTTTCTTGCCACCACCGCTTCTGAGTTTGGTCAGTGATGTACATGTATTCGGCGCCGAGGGTGCCGCAGTACGTCTCACGCAGCGCGTTGAGCAAGTCACGCAGCGACATGGTGTCACGCCCAAAAAAGGTGTTGGACGTGTTGAAAATGGTCTCAAAATCGGCGTCAACCAGACCGTAAAACGACGGCTCGAGTTCGGGGATGGGTTGACGCTCGGTGCGTTTGAGCGGGTCCAAATCGGCCCATCGGCTGCCAATGTTGCGGTACGCAGCAATCAACTGCTGCACCGCATTGCGCTTACGGCCAAGTTCGGAGTCGGCGTTGGCCTGGACCACCCGCGTGGTGCCTTGCTTGGCGAGTTCGGCAAACGCGTTGACCACCGGCAAGTGCGCCTGGTCTCGGCTGTCTGAGCCGTCAACCGCCGGCAGGTGCTGCAAGGCGTCAAAGTAGCTGCGCCACTCATCGGGCACGCTGCCCGGGTTATCAAGATAGTTTTCGTACATCTCTTCGACGTACGGGGCGTTGCCGCCAAACAAATACGAATTATTCTTGTACGCGATGTACAAGCCACCTTTTTCATTACTCATGCGCGGACTTCCTACCCCCTGCAGGGGGATACGTCTGGTGAACAACCCTCCGCGACACGGCTACACCGAATGGCGGATGCGAAATAACCTTTAAGGTCACCAACTATTGTGCCACCAGAGGCCGCAAACCATCAAACCCAAACGAAAAAGTGTGGTGTGCGCGCAAAAAACGGGGCGAACTTGCGCTTAGGCCAAGACGCTGTCTTCGTCCAGACCGATGGCCACGGACGTACACACGGAGCGACACAAGCCCACGGCTTGTTGACTTTGCACGCGGTAAATCACGCGGGTACCTTCCTTGCGTCTGGCCAAAATACCGGCCCGGTAGAGCACATTGAGGTGCTGGGATAGGTTGGGTTGGGTGGTGTGGATTTCTTTGAGTAAGTCCGTTACAGACTTCTCCGTCTCGCACAGCGCCGATAAAATCCGCAAACGCATGGGCGTGGCCAACATGCCAAACAGCTCGGCGGCGCGGTCAAACACCGCGCTCTCGCCCTCGTCCACCTCGGTGGTAATTGCTCGCCCTGACTCCATCGTTGGCGCTCCCGTTGCATCAGCCTATAACCATATTCTATCTGGTTTCTGAAAAAACGGGGGAAATCTATGCAAAAGGTGTATTAGGCCCCCAAGTGGCGCCTGATTTGCTCTAACGCGGTTGGGTCATCAATGGTGGTGAGGTCGCCGGGGTCGCGTCCTTCGCACAGCGCCTGGATTGCGCGCCGAAGCAACTTGCCACTACGGGTTTTGGGCAACAAGGTCACAAACCGAATGCGGGCTGGCCGGGCCACTGCCCCCAGTTGTTGCTCAACGACCTTCATCAACTCTCCTTCGAGTTGCAGGGCTTGCTGAGCGTCCTCGGCCACGCTGGCGTCTTTGAGCACGGCAAACGCCATGGCCACCTGCCCTTTGAGTGAATCGGCCACCCCCACCACCGCCACCTCGGCCACGTGCCCATGACTGGCGATACTTTCTTCGATTTCCCGCGTCCCGAGGCGGTGTCCAGCCACGTTGATTACGTCGTCGGTGCGGCCCAGGATGTAGTAAAAGCCATCCGCGTCGCGCACGCCCCAGTCAAAGGTGCTGTAAACCTCTTGCCCAGGGACACTGCGCCAGTAGGTGTCAACAAAGCGTTGGTCATCCCCCCACACGGTTTGCATGGCCCCGGGGGGCAAGGGCCCCTTAATGGCAAGCACGCCTTTTTGGTCGGCCCCGTTGAGCGGGGTGCCGTCCACCTCGCTCAACAACTGCACGTCAAAGCCATACACCGGTTTGCCTGGCGAGCCCAGTCGCGTGACACCGGGCTCGATGCCCCGGCATACAGTCAAAATAGGCCAACCGGTCTCGGTTTGCCAATAGTTGTCAATGATGGGCCGTCCCAACGCCTGCGCAATCCATGCCGAGGTGGGTTCGTCCAGCGGTTCGCCAGCCAAAAACAAAGCCTTAAGCGAGCTGAGATCGTGCTTTTGGATGAAATCGGTATCGTATTTTTTGAGTACCCGAATCGCCGTAGGTGCGCTGAACATGGCGGTTACCCGGTGCTTT
>JALRBF010000062.1 GCA_023262365.1 Burkholderiaceae bacterium | reverse complement strand
GCGCGTTATCAAGCTGGTGTGGGGCTCTGACTGGGACGGCCTGTTTGCACAAGACGCACAAGGCGCGCTGCTGCGAACCTTTTCGCGCACGGTGGACGGGCAATTTCAGACCTTTGCCGCCAAAGACGGCCGCTACAACCGCGACAACTTTTTTGGCCAAAACCCCGAGCTCACGCAACTGGCCATGGGGCTGACCGATGAACAAATCGACCGACTCAAACGCGGCGGCCATGACCTGACCAAAATTTACGCCGCCTACCGCGCCGCCGTGCAACACCAAGGGCAACCCGTGGTCATCTTGGCGCACACCAAAAAAGGCTACGGCATGGGCAACGCCGGCCAAGGCAAAATGACGACGCACTCGCAAAAAAAGCTCGACGACGCCGAGCTGCTTGCCTTTCGCAACCGCTTTAACTTGCCACTGAGCGACGCCGATACCTTGGATCTGGCGTTTTACCGCCCCCAAGACGACAGCCCCGAACTGCAGTATCTCAAGGCGCGCCGTGCCGCACTTGGCGGGGCCTTACCGGTACGCCACACCACATGCGATAGCCCGGCGCGCCCAGCGCTTGATCAATACGCGCAATTCGCCATCAACGCCCAAGACAAAGTCATGAGCACCACCATGGCCTTTGTGCGCATGCTTGGCCACTTGCTCAAAGCCCCCGAGCTCGGCCCCCGTCTGGTGCCCATCGTGGCCGATGAGGCACGCACCTTTGGCATGGCCAACCTGTTCAAGCAAGTGGGGATTTACTCAAGCCTGGGTCAACGCTACGACCCCGAGGACATCGGCTCGGTGCTAAGCTATCGCGAAGCCACCGATGGCCAAATTCTTGAAGAAGGCATCAGCGAAGCCGGCGCCCTGGCCAGTTGGACCGCCGCGGCCACCAGCTACAGCGTGCATGGCTTGGCCATGCTGCCGTTTTACATTTATTACTCCATGTTTGGCTTTCAACGCGTGGGCGACCAAATATGGGCCGCCGCCGACCAACGCGCGCGCGGTTTTTTGCTTGGTGCCACCTCGGGGCGCACCACGTTGGGCGGCGAGGGCTTGCAACACCAAGACGGCAGCAGCCACGTGGTGGCCAGCACCATACCCAACTGCAAGGCCTACGACCCAGCGTTTGCCGGCGAACTCGCGCTGTTGCTGCAAGCCGGCATGGAAGAGATGATTGGCCAGCAGCGCGACGTGTTTTACTACATCACCCTCAACAACGACAACTACGCCCAGCCCAGCGTGGACCCACGCCACGCCCAAGCCATCTGCCAAGGCGGTTACCACTTCACGCGCGTGGGCACAGGCCAAGCCCAGGCCGCCTTACTCGGCTCGGGTGCCATCATGGTCGAGGTGCTGCGCGCGGCCCAAACCTTGGCCGCCGAGGGCATCACCTGCGATGTGTTCAGCATCACCAGCTGGAGCGAGCTCGCGCGCAACGGCCACGCCCACCAGGCCACGCCGCAAGCCTCGCACCTGCACCAGCTGCTGGGGTCGTGCCAGGGCCCCATCGTTGCCGCCAGCGATTACGTGCGCCTGCTGCCCGAGAGCATTCGCGCCTACCTGCCGCCCGGCGCACGCTACCTCACGCTGGGCACCGACGGCTTTGGCCGCAGCGACACCCGCGCGGCGCTGCGGCGGCATTTTGCGGTTGACGCCCAAGCCATTGCCCACGCCGTGCGCACCCTACAATGAAACGTCCCTGGCTCTGCGCAATTCAGCATCAATGTCCGGCCCCACCGCATGGCCCGCATGGCAACAGCTACAGCGGCTGGCCCAAGCCAGTCCGCCCCCGCTTGGCCCGCTGCTGCATGACCCCAGCCGTTCGCCCCTAATTTGGCGCGCCGCCGGGGTGGCGCTGCACGCTGGCCACCAACCCATCACCGCCGCGGTGCTCGCCGCGCTGCACGGCCTGGCCGAGCAAGCGCAGGTGCTGCCCCAAGCGCGCGCCATGGCCCAAGGTGCCATGGTCAACCCCACCGAGGGCCGGCCCGCGCTGCACGTGGCGTTGCGCACCCCCGGGCTGTCGCAGCCGCCGTGGGGCCACGAGGTGGAGCAAGCGGTGCAACAAGCCCGTCAAGCGTTTTTGCACACCGCCCAAACCGTACGCCAAGGGCAGTGGCTGGGCGCCAACGGGCAGCCCGTGCAGGCCGTGGTCAGCTTGGGCATCGGCGGCTCCGACCTGGGGCCCCGCATGGCCTGCGCCGCGCTGGCCCCCAACCCAAACAACGAGCCCACGCTGCGCTTTGTCTCCACCCCCGACACCTGGGCCATGCAACGCGCCTTGCACGGCCTGCCGCCCGCGCGCACCCTGTTTGTGGTGCAAAGCAAAAGCTTCACCACCCCCGAAACCCTGTGGCTGCTGCACGCCGCACGCCAATGGTTGCGTCAACACGGCCTGGCCGAGGCCGCGCACGCCCCGCACCTGGTGGCGGTTACCGCCAACCCCCAAGGCGCGGCCTACGCCGGCTTTGCCGCCTCGCACATCCACACGTTTGCGCCGTGGGTGGGTGGACGCTATTCGGTCTGGTCCGCCGTTGGCCTGCCTTTGGCCATGGCCATTGGCGCGCCAGCCTTTGAAGATTTTTTGGCCGGCGCGCGGGCCATGGACGAACACTTTTGGCAAGCCGACCCCGCGCACAACCTGCCGCTGACGCTGGCCCTGCTGAGCGTGTGGAACCGCAACTTTCTTGGCAGCCCCAGCCACGTGGTGGCCTGTTACGACAGCCGCCTGCGCCACCTGCCAGCCTACTTGCAGCAGCTCGAAATGGAGAGCAACGGCAAACGCGTGCACCGCAACGGCTCGCCCGTACAAATCGACACCGCCCCCACCGTATGGGGCGGCCTGGGGGTGGACGGCCAACACGCCTACTTTCAACTGCTGCACCAAGGCACCCACCGCGTACCGGTTGACCTGGTGGCCGTACAAACCGACCCACACGCCACACCCGAGGAGCAGCAACAAGCCCGCTTCATGCAGCAGCAAGTGGCCGCTCAAGCCCGCGCCCTGGCGCTGGGCCGAGACACCGCCCAAACCCAAGCGTGGCTGGAGAACCAAGGCCTAGACCGCGCCGCCGCCACGGCCCTAGCCCCGCATCGCAGCTACGTCGGTAACGTCCCCAGCAACCAGTTGTGGCTCGACGCCCTCACCCCGTTTCACCTGGGTGCGCTGCTTGCCGCCTACGAACACAAGGTGTTTTGCCAAGCCATGTTGTGGGACATCCACCCCTTTGACCAATGGGGCGTAGAACTGGGCAAAACCCTGGCCCAAACGCCCACCGCATGACATCGCGCTGCACCTTCACGCTCCACCCTCACTGCCTAAGCCCACCATGAACCCACCCTCATCTTTTATCCCTGCACCGGCCACCGCCTGGGTGGTAGGCGGCGCCAGCGGCATTGGCGCGGCCACCGTAGACGCCTTGCTGCAAGACGGCTGGACGGTGTTGGCGTTTGACCGCGACACCCAAGCCCTGCAACAACTGCAGACCCAGTACCCCAAGGCCACGCTGCACACCATGCCGGGCGACGTCACCGACCCCGCGACCATCGCGCACGCCGCGACCTGGTTGGCCCAGCGGCCCCATGGGTTGGGGGCACTGGTGAACTGCGCCGCCCATGCCGACCCCAGCGCCACCGTTGAAACCGCCACCTTGGCCGATTGGGAGCAAGTCTTGCGCGTGCACCTCACGGGCGCTTTTCTCACCAGCCAAGCGGCGGTGCCACTGATGCGCGCACGCGGCGGCGGCACCATCGTGCACCTGGCCTCACAACTCGGACACGTGGGCGCCCCCGGGCGCGCGGCCTACTGCACCGCCAAAGGCGGACTCATCAACCTCACCCGGGCCATGGCGGTTGACCACGCCGCCGACGGCATCCGCGTGGTCTCGGTCTCGCCTGGTGCGGTTGAAACCGCCCGCATGACGCTGCGCTTTGACACCATGGAGCAAGCCCGCCAAGCGCTTGGCCCCAAACACGCCCTAGGCCGCCTGGCCACTGCCCAAGAAGTGGCCGACGTAATTGCGTTTCTCGTGGGCCCGCGCGCCTCCTTCGTCACCGGTACCGACTGGCTGGTCGATGGCGGCTGGTGCGCGGCGTAAACTGCAACTTCACCCTTCACCCACCCTCCAGCGCCATGAACCAAGACCTACACGCCACCCTAAGCCTGCCCTTTTTGCGCGAAGAGCATCACATGCTGCGCGACGCCTTGCGCCGCTTCATTAACCAAGAAGTTGAGCCTCATGCGACGGTCTGGGAAGAACAAGGCATGGTGCCGCGCGCGGTGCTGCGCGCCATGGGCGACATGGGATGGCTGGGCATGCGCTACCCCAGCGAATACGGCGGTAGCGAACTCGACCCCCTGGCCACCACGGTACTGGCCGAAGAGCTCGGGCGCAGCACCTTTGGCGGCTTTGCCGTCACGGTGCTGGTGCACACCGACATGGCCAGCCCACACCTGCACCACGCCGGTAGCCCGGCGCAACAACGCGCGCTCATGCCTGCGCTGTGCCGTGGCGAAAAAATTGCTGCCGTTGCCATGACCGAAGCCGACGCCGGCTCGGACCTAGCCAGCATGCGCACCAGCGCCAGGCGCGACGGCGACGACTGGGTACTCAACGGCTCCAAAATGTTCATCACCAACGGGGTGCACGGCGACGTGTATTTTGTGGCCGCCAAAACCGGCGAGGCCGGCCGTAACCACCAAATCTCCATGTTCATTGTGGAAAAAGGCACCCCTGGCTTTACCGTGGCCCGCCCACTCAACAAAACCGGCTGGCTCAGCTCAGACACCGCCGAGCTCACCTTCAACAACTGCCGCATTCCAGCAGACAATTTGCTGGGCGAAGAAAACAAAGGCTTTTACGCCCTGGCGCACAACCTACAAAACGAACGCCTGGTGCTCGGTGCGCAGGCCATGGGCGAAGCCGCGCGCGCCATTGAACTCACACTCGACTGGGTGCGGCAACGCAAAGCCTTTGGCGCCAGCCTGTGGGACAAACAAGCCATCCGTCAGCAACTGGCCAAACGCCACGCCGAGGTCGAGGCGCTGCGCGCCTTTATCTATCAAACCGCCTGGGGCTTGGGGCAGGGCCACCGCCTGGTCAAAGAAGTCTCCATGATCAAAGCCTTGGCCGGCACCTTGGTCAACCAAGTTATGTACGACTGTGTGCAGTTTCACGGCGGCATGGGGTTTATTCGCGAAACCGCCGTCGAGCGCATGGCCCGCGACGCCCGGGTTCAAGCCATTGGCGGCGGCGCCACCGAGGTCATGCTCGAATAAATCGCCAAACGCATGTAAGCCATGCGCCCGGGCTCGCGCCGCACCCCATGGCAAGCGGTTAGCCAAAGCCGTATGCGCTGCGTGTTTGACCAAGTCACACCCGGCCAGTACACGGTCTCCGTCATCCAAGACATGAACCACAACCTCACGCTGGACAGCAACTGGGTGGG
>JALRBF010000057.1 GCA_023262365.1 Burkholderiaceae bacterium | reverse complement strand
AGCCGAGCCGCTGTCTGCCTCGCCCTTGCCGGCGGCCAAACTGCGAAAACCGTGGGCCTGATAAAACGCCTGCAGCGCGTCGTGCTGCGGCGCCTGGCGCTTAAGCCCATCCAGCACCGGCCAGCCGGGCAAATCGCCAGCCAGTTCGCAGTCGGTTTTGATGGTCACCAGCGCGCGCGCCGTGGGCAGCCAGTCAAGCGAGGCGCGTAGGTTGTTGCCTGCCGCCCCAGGTACCTGGCTGGCCTGCGCCACCAGCGCGTCCAGCGAGCCAAACTCGGCCAGCCACTTGGCCGCGGTTTTGGGCCCCACTTTGGGGACGCCGGGCACGTTGTCCACGCTGTCGCCCACCAGCGTTTGAAAGTCCACCATGCGCGCGGGCGGCACGCCAAACTCGGCCTGCACGCCGGCCACGTCGCGCCGTTTGCCGTTCATGCTGTCAATTACCACCACCTGCTCCGTGACCAGCTGGCTTAAGTCTTTGTCACCGCTTGAAATGATGACCTCAAGCCCCTGCTCGGCGGCGTGCGCGGCCAAGGTGCCAATCACGTCGTCGGCCTCCACGCCCGGCACCGCCAGCACCGGCCAGCCCAGCAGCCGCACCACTTGATGAATCGGCTCGATTTGGCGCCGCAGGTCGTCGGGCATGGCGCTGCGGTTGGCCTTGTACTCGGCGTACAAGTCGTCGCGAAAGGTGGGGCCCGAAGCGTCAAACACACACGCGGCGTAGGCGCTGGGGTGGGCCTTGTGCAGCGCCTGCATCATGTTGACCATGCCGCGAATGGCCCCAGTGGGCAAGCTGTCGCGGTCGTTGCGGTCGGCGCGCAAGTCGGGCATGGCGTGAAAGGCTCGGTACAGGTAGCTGGAGCCATCCACCAGCACCAAGCGGCGTGTGTCGTCGGTCATGAGGGGTATTGTCCGTCATTACAATGCCCACACGATGGCGGTTTTTACTTCGGTTGATACCCACGAGGCGGCGGCACTGTGTGCCGAATTGGGCTTGGGCTCGGTGCTTGCACTCGAGGGCATTGCCGGGGGCATTGAAAACACCAACTACTTTCTTACCACCGGCAGCGCCGAGCAACCGCAAGCCTGGGTGCTCACCCTGTTTGAGCGGCTTAGCGCCGAGCAGCTGCCGTTTTACCTGCAGCTCATGCACCACCTGGCCGAGCAAGGCTTGCCGGTGCCCAAGCCCGTGGCCAACGCCCAAGGCGGGTTGGTACACGCCTTGGCGGGCAAGCCGGCAGCCGTGGTCAACCGGCTACCCGGGCAAAGCAACCTGCAGCCCCAAGCCAGCCACGCCGCCACCATGGGCGGCATGCTGGCCAGACTGCACGTGGCCGGCGCCTCGTTTGCGCTGCGCCAGCCCAACCTGCGCGGCCTGGCCTGGTGGAACGAAACCGCACCCTTGGTGCTGCCCCACCTGGGGCCAGACCAAGCCGACTTGTTGCGCCACGAGCTGGCGTATCAAAACCACGTGGCTGCCAGCGGCGCCTACTTGGGCCTGCGGCGTGGTGCGGTGCACGCCGATTTGTTTCGCGACAACGTGCTGTTTGACGGCGAGGTGCTCACCGGCGTGTTTGACTTTTACTTTGCCGGCACCGACACCTGGTTGTTTGACTTGGCCGTGTGCGCCAACGACTGGTGCAACGGCGACGATGGCGCCACGCCCGACCCCGCCAAGGTACACGCCATGCTGGCCGCCTACCAAGCCACCTGCCCGTTTGGCGCCGCCGAGCGTCGGCTGTGGCCGGCCATGCAACGCGCCGCGGCGCTGCGCTTTTGGATTTCACGGCTATGGGATTTTTATTTGCCGCGCGAGGCCGCGCTGCTCACCCCGCACGACCCGGCACCGCTTGAGCAACGCCTGCGTGCCCGCGTGGCTTGGGCCCACGCCCCCCTAAAGGAGGCCGCATGCACCTAAAACCAACCCAAGCCGGCCAAGGCGTGCAGTGGGTGCGCGCGGGCCTGCGCACCTTTTGGCGCCAGCCGCTGGCGCTGGGCGGGTTGTTTTTTCTGTTTATTGGGCTGGCCTCGGTGCTGGCCTACATTCCCACACTGGGCAGCGTGGCGGCGCTGGTGGTGCTACCAGCCGTCACGCTGGGCCTCATGAACGCCACGCGTTTGGCTTCGGGCGGGCAGTTTCCCATGCCCTCGGTGCTGTTTGCCGCGTTCACACATGGCAAAGACAAAGCCCTTGCCATGCTGCAACTGGGCGGCTGGTACACGGTGTTGTTTTTGCTTAGCATCGCCGCGACTATGCTGGCCGACGGCGGCACCTTTGCCGGGGTTTACCTGTTTGGCCACGACATCACCGCCGAGATGGTGCAAGACCCAGGGTTTCAACTCGCCGCGTGGATCTCGATGCTGTTTTACGTGCCGCTGTCGGCGCTGTTTTGGTATGCGCCAGCGCTGGTTTTTTGGCACCAGGTCTCGCCAGGCAAAAGCCTGTTTTTTAGCCTCACGGCGTTTTGGCGGCACAAGGCGGCCATGCTGGTGTTTGCCGTGACGTGGCTGGGCGTGTTTTTGGCCGCCAGCGTGGCGGTGACGCTGCTCACCGTGCTCATGGGCGGTGGCGCCTTTGGCATGCTGGTCGCACCCGTGGCGCTGCTGCTGGCGGCCATGCTTTTTGTGTCGGTGTACTTTACCTACCTCGATGCCTTTGAAGAGGCGGTGCCGCCGCCCGCGCCCTAGCGGCTGAGTCGGCCTGGCTGGCCGGCCGTC
>JALRBF010000026.1 GCA_023262365.1 Burkholderiaceae bacterium | reverse complement strand
AATTGGTTTGTGATTTACCCCGAGATTTTTCTGCTCATCATGGCGTGCCTGGTGGCGCTGCTTGATTTGTGGAGCCAAGACCCGCTGCGCCAGCGCGCTTACCTAACCACGCTGATGACGCTGGCGGCGCTGGCGCTGTGGCACGCCGTTGTGGCGGTCAATGACATGCAAGGGACGGCGTTTGGCGGCATGGTGGTGCTTGACACCATGGGCAGTTGGCTGAAGTCGGCTGCCTCGTTGGCGCTGCTGGTGACGCTGGTGTACGCCAAGCCCTACGCGCAAAGCCGCGACATGCTGCGCGGCAGCGAAATGTTTTCGTTGTCGCTGCTGGCACTGCTGGGCATGTTTGTCATGATGAGCGGCAACCACTTGCTGCTGCTTTACATGGGGCTGGAGCTGCTTACGCTTTGCAGCTACGCCCTGGTGGCTTTGCGCCGCGATGACCTCTCGGCCTCCGAGGCCGCCATGAAGTACTTTGTGCTGGGTGCCATGGCCAGCGGCTTCATGCTGTACGGCATGTCCATGATGTACGGTGCCACCGGCACCCTGGAGCTACCCGCCTTGGCGGCCCAGCTAAGCCTGGGCCAAGCCGACAGCCGTGTGCTGGCCCTGGGGGTGGTGTTTGTGGTGGCCGGTTTGGCGTTTAAGCTCGGTGCGGTGCCGTTTCATATGTGGGTGCCCGACGTGTACGAAGGCGCGCCCACCGCCGTGACCTTGATGCTGGCGGCAGCGCCCAAGCTGGCGGCGTTTGCGCTGGCCATGCGGTTGTTGGTGGCGGGGTTTTTGCCTTTGGCAATGGATTGGCAGCCCATGCTGGCGTTGCTGGCGGGGATGTCGCTGCTGGTGGGTAACTTGGCGGCCATCGCGCAGCGCAGCCTCAAACGCATGCTGGCTTTTTCTACCATTTCGCATGTGGGCTTTTTGCTGCTGGGCTTGGTGGCGGGGGTGAGTGTGCAGGGGGGGGCCGAGCAAGCCGTGCAGGCTTACAGCGCCAGCATGTTTTACGCGCTCACGTATGTGCTTACCACGCTGGCCACGTTTGGTGTGATGTTGCTGCTCTCGCGTGAGGGCTTTGAGAGCGACCAGTTAGAGGATTTTGCGGGGCTGAACCAGCGCAGCCCATGGCTGGCCGGTGCCATGGCCGCGTGCATGTTTTCGTTGGCGGGGGTGCCCCCGTTGGTGGGGTTTTATGCCAAGTTTGCGGTGTTGCAAGCGGTACTGGGCAGTCACACGCCGTTTGCGCTAGCTTTGGTGTTGTTTGCGTTGGCCATGTCGTTGGTGGGCGCGTTTTATTACCTCAGGCTCATCAAAATCATGTACTTTGATGCACCCAGCCAAACCCAAGCCCCCAACCCTGGGGTTGGGGCACGCGTGACGCTGACGCTGAACGTGGCCGCCATGCTGGTGCTGGGGTTGTTGCCCAGTGGCTTGTTTGCGCTGTGCACGCAGGCCATGGTGTCGCTGTTGGTGTGAGGCCATGAACCAATCGTTTGAAGTGTGGAGCACCTTGTGGTTGGCCTTGGTGGCGGCCAATCTGCCGTTTGTCAATCATCGGTGGTTGGGCGTTGGGCCGCAACGCGCGCACAAGTCGCTGGTTTGGCGCTTGGTTGAGTGGTTGGTGTTGTACGTGGCGGTGGGCGTGGTGGCCATGGCCATGGAGGCGCGTATTGGCCAAAACGCCCCGCAGGGCTGGGAGTTTTATGCGGTCACGCTCAGCCTGTTTGCCACCCTGGCGTTTCCGGGGTTTGTGTGGCGTTACCTGATGCGGCACCGCGTGCCCGTGGCGCGCACGGCGCAAAGCAAGGGTTAAGCGAAGGGGCTTTGGGGCGAGGGCTCATAATACCGGCATGAAAGTTTTGGATTTGGCGTGTGACGTGGGGCATTCGTTTGAGGGCTGGTTTGGCTCCGAGGACGACTACCTGCAGCAACGGCAGCAGGGGCTGCTGACGTGCCCGGCGTGTGGCAGCGCCGCCGTTGAGAAAAAGCTCAGTGCGCCTCGGTTGAATTTGGGTGCCACCGCACCGGGCTGTGAGGTGGTTCCCGCGGCCGACGCAGACGCCGAACACGCACGCCAAGCGCGGCTGTGGCGAGCGGTGCGCGAAGTGTTGGCGCACACCGAAGACGTGGGCGCCGGCTTTGCCGAGGAGGCGCGGCGCATTCATGAAGGGCAAGCGCCCGAGCGTGGCATACGCGGCCAGGCCAGCGCGCAAGAGGTCAAGAGCCTCTTAGAGGACGGGGTGCAAGTGATGCCTTTGCCGCTGCCGGCTGACATGAAAGAGACCTTGCAATGATGCCGCTAAGGAGGCGCCACCATGATTGAATTGGTTTTGGGCTTGTTGATTTTTGTGGTTACGCATTCGCTGCGGGTCACGGCGCCGCAATGGCGTGAGCGGCAGTTGCTGAATTTTGGGCCCCTGGGCTTTAAGGTGGCGGTGTCGTTGCTGTCTTTGGTGTCGCTGTGGTTCATTGTGCAGGGCTACGGCGCCGCACGCCTGGACCCGGTGGTGATGTGGCAGCCGGCGCTGGCCACACGGCACATTGCCGCGCTGTTGATGCTGGTGTCCATGGTGCTGCTGGTGGCGGCCTACGCGCCAGCCAACGCGATTCGTGCCAAGCTCAAGCACCCCATGGTGTTGGCGGTTAAGGTGTGGGCCGTGGCCCATTTGCTGGCCAACGGCACGTTGGCCGACTGGCTGTTGTTTGGCACGCTGCTGGTGTGGGCGGTGTTGAATTTTCGTGCCGCTAGGCGGCGCGATATCGAGTTTGGCCCCTCGTCGGGCTTGGCAACCACGGTGACCGTGGTGGTGGGCGTGGCGCTATGGGCGGGTTTGGTGTGGCGTTGGCACGCGTGGCTGTTTGGCGTGAGCCCGCTGGGCATGTAAGGGCTTAGAGCCGCAGTTTTTGCTGGTAACCGGTCATCTCAAGGTAGCCCCAGCCCACCCGCTGGCCGTTGGCGTGGTGCACGCTTACCAGCCCCTCCCAATAAATAATGCCGGTGCTGGCGCGCCCGTCGAGTTCTTGCTGGTCAAACACCGCCTCAACGCGCCACACGCCTTGCGGGGTGTGCACACGCCAGGCCACCGGGTAGCGCGCGCCGGTTTGTGGGCTTTGCCAGGTACGCAGCGGTTCAAAGCGTAACGCGTGGTGGGGCCAGTGGGTGGTCTGCGTGGCTTGGCTGCTGCGCCACGAGCCCGCGCGCCACACGGCCTTGCCTTGTGGGTCGCGCATTTGAAACGCCATCAGGCTGTGGCCGTCGTCCCACATCAGGCCCACCCAATCCCATCCAACCGCTTTGGGCGGCATCAGGCCGTTGCTCCACTCGTGGTCGAGCCAAGCGCGCCCCACCACATTGCGCGGGCCGCTGTTGGGTGTGCGCAGTTGGCCTTGTATGGCCAGGTGCGGCCAGGTAACGTAAACGCTTTGGTGCGCGGGGGTGGGACCTTTTTGCGACACGCCTTGTTCGCCTTGTAACAGCAGCGCTTGGGTGGGTCGTGCCGCCAGCACCAGGGCAAACCGCTGATCGCTAAAGCCCAGCTGCAGCCTTGGCGCGTGCGCGGAATGGTCCAAGCGCAGGTACCAGCTGGGTGCAGGGTGATCGAGGCGAACGTCCAGCCCTTGTGTGGCCATGCGCACCGCGCCCGCGTTGGCCGTGCCGTCCCAGCGCGCGCTGCGCTGGGCGTGCCATTGGCGTGCTTGTTGGGGTAGGCTCACGGCGGCGTGGGCGGCAATGAGGTGCTTGGCCGCCAGTGGACTGCTTAGGTGCTGGGTGCCGGGTACCAAGCGCCGAAAAAACGTGAGCTGAAAGCCCATGGGGGTGGCCTCGGGGGCATCGGCCCATTGCAGCCAGCCGGTAAGGTACCACCACTCGATGGTGGTTTGTGGGTGCGCGCCGTGGTCGGCAGGCCACGCAAGCTTGGGTGGCTGCCGTAACGTTTGTGCCGGCAACGGTTGCGTTAGCACGCCACACGCGGCCAGCGCCAGCCACTGGCGGCGGGCAATGGCGGGGCTTGGCGCGAGCAAGGGCGGGGGGCGCATCATGGGGGCTGAGGTTACCAGGCCTGTTTGACCAAATGGGTGGCGTGTTGTTGGCGCAGCTGCTTGGCGCACCAGGCGCAGGTGAGCATGCACGAGCCCAGCACGCCGGCGGCTAGCCCCGTTAGGGTGAGCCAGGGCACGTGCAGGTCCATGCTCCAGTGAAAGCTTTGGGGGTTAACGCCGTACACCAAAACGAGGCTGATGGCCAGGCCAAGCACCAGCCCGCCGCATACGCCCAGGGCACTCCACAACGCGCTCTCGGCCATGAGCAAGCGCCACTGTTGGGCGCGGGTAACGCCCAAATGGGTGAGTAACCCCATTTCGATGCCGCGCGCCAGCAGGTGCGCGCTGTAGGTGGCGGCCACGCCAAATAGCCCAATGGCCACGGCCACCACCTGCAGCCAGCGCGTGATGGCAAAGCTGCGGTCAAAAATTTGCATGGAGCGCGCCCTAAGGTCTTGGGTGCCCACCACCTCCAGCGTGTCTTGCCAGCCGCGTTGGGCGGCGGTGTTGCGCCAGGCTTGCAGCGCCCCAGACACGCGGGCTTGGGGCCCGAGCCACAGCGCGGCCTCGGTGGCTTGCGCGGGTTCGCCCAAACGCGGCAGGTCATGCCAGTCAATGAGCACGCTGCCGTGTTGGCGCGCGTAATCGCGCCATACCCCGGCCACCACCAGCGGTGGGGCGCTGGGCCACACGTTTTGCAGCGCACGCCATTGCTGGCCCAAGGTAAGGTCGTAGGCGTCGCGCGCCGATTCGCTTACCCACACGGCCACCGATTGCGGCGGCACCGGGCGCGATTGCAGCAGCGGCAGGTCGTCAGGGTATTGACCTTGCCCGCTGAGCGGTCGGGCCAACACCGTGATGGGCACACGCCGTTGGTCCAGGGTGAGCTTAAAACTGGTTGAGGGGTGAATGCGTTGCACCCCGGGCAGCGCGGTGAGGGCTTGCCACACCTCGGGTGACAGGGGCGGGGTGGAGCCGTCGGCCAGCGCGGCGCTGCGCACGTACATGTCGGCCGGTAGCACCACGTCCAGCCAGTCGCTGACCGATTGGCGAAAACTGCCCACCATGACGCTGAGCGCCGTGGCCAAGGCCAAGCTGGCGACCACGCCGCTGGTGGCTAGGGCACCCTCGTGCGGCAGGTGTTTGGCGCGTTGCCACAAGCATAGGGTCATGGCGGTGCGGGGCCGGTGGCGTCCCAGGACACGCAGACTGTGGTGCAGCAGCCAAGGAATGGCAAAAATGCCACCCAACAAAATCAAGGCAATGCCCAGGTACGCGCCCCACGGCACCCCCTGCCAGGCAGGCAGCAGGCACAGCACGGCCCCTAGGCTTAACCAGGCCAACCCCCACGGCGTGGGCGCTTGGCCCACATGGGTGTGCAGCCCTTTAAGCGTTTGCGACGGCGCCAGTTGCTGCACGCGCTGCGCCGGCCACCACGCGCCAAGCAGCGTGGCCGCCAGGCCCAGGGTGGCATACGCCAGGGCCGCCGTGGGCTGCCATACCAGCTGCATCGGGCGCGATGAAAAATACCCACCACCCAGGTCGGCGCCCACCAGCTGCAGCGCCAACGCCGCCAGCCATGTGCCCAGCGCCACACCCAGCGCGCTGCCCAATATACCCAACACGGTGGCCTCGGCCAGTACCCACTGCATGCGCTGTTTGGCGCTCAGGCCCAGCACCCCAAGCAGGGCAAAGGTTTGCAGACGTTGTGCCACGCCCAGCCACAGCACCGAGAACACCAAAAAGCTGCCGGTGAACAGCGCCACCAGCGCCAGCGCCGTGAGGTTCACCCGATACGCCCGCGACGCCGACTGTTGGCGCTCGCGTTGCAGGGTGGGGGCGTCCACCCGGGCACCGGAGGGCAGCTTGAGGTCTTGCAAAACCGATTCGCGCGTGGCCCCGGGGGCCAGTCGCACCTCAATGGTGTCAACTTGGGTGGTGCCCAGTACCTGTTGCAGCGCGGCAATGTCCACCGCCACTTGCGGCCCGGGCGCGCCTTGCCACTGGCCGGCCAAACGCCACGTGGTTGTGCGCGGGCCGATGCGCAGTGACACGGCAGCCGTGGGGCCGGCCAGGCGCTGGCGGGCCTCGGCGTTGGCAAACACGGCGTCCGCGGCAAAGGCGTCCAGTGGGCTTTGCGTGGGTTGCAGCACGGCCTGCCCTTGGATTTGGGCCAGGGCCAAGGCGTCCACACCCAGGAGCCGAACCGGCTCGCTGCGGCCGTCTTGCTCCAGCCAGGCGTGGCGGCGCACAAACGGAGCGACCCGCGCCACCCCGGGGTGTTGACGCAGGGTGGCCACCAGTTCGCTGGGCAAACCGCGGTGGCTGTTTAAAGTCAGGTCGGCCACACCGTCGGTGGTGCGCAGGCTTTTGTCAAATTCGCCCAGTGCCGACTGATTGATGAGGTGCACCGCCAGCCCCAACGCCACGCCGCAGGCAATGGCGCACAGCGCCAGCAGCGGGCGAATGGGGCGGTGTCGCCAACTCGGCCAAGAAACCGTGTGTAGCAGCGTAAGCTGCGCTAGGACGACACGCACCATGGCCGCAGCCCCGTGGGCGTGAGTTCAAGCACGCGATGGGTTTGTTGCGCGGCTTGCAGGTTGTGGGTTACCAGCACCAGCGAGGCGCCGTGGCGTGCGCTTTGCTCGAGCAGCAACTCAAGCACCTCGGCGGCGTGCGCGGGGTCAAGGTTGCCGGTGGGCTCGTCGGCCAGCAGCAGCGGCGGTTGGTGCACCAGGGCGCGGGCAATGGCCGCGCGTTGCATTTGACCGCCCGAGAGCTGCTCGGGTAACCGCTGGCCCAAGGCCTGCAGGCCAACGGCCTCAAGCATGGCCTGCGCGTGGGCGCGGTTGGGCCGCTGCAGCAGCATCAGGGGCAGGTGCACGTTGTCAAATACCGAAAGGTAGGGCAGCAGGTGAAACGCTTGAAACACAAAGCCTACGTACTGGCGACGCCAGCGTGCGCGGGCCTCATCGTCCAGCGTCCCCAAGTTGACGCCGTTGGCGTTGATCTGACCGTTTTGCCAGCGCTCCAAGCCCGCTAGGCACTGCAGCAGGGTGGATTTGCCTACCCCCGAGGCGCCCACAATGGCCACGGACTGTCCCGGTTCCAAGGTGAGCGAGACGTCGCGAAACACCGGCTGGCCGGGGTAGCCGTGGGCCAAGTCGCGCACCTCAAGCATGGCAGGTACGCCAGTGCGTTGTGGCCAGCGCCAGCAATTGTTCGGCCACGTCCGGGGCGTCGGCGTGCACCACGTGGCGCGTGGGCATGCTGCGTAACCAGGTGAGTTGGCGCTTGGCCAGTTGGCGCGTGGCCACGGCAGTTAGCGCAAGCCACTGCGCTTGAACCTTCGGTCTCCATGGGCCGTGTTCGGCCAGCAGTTGCCAGGCTTGGCGGTAGCCCACGCAGCGCATGGCTGGCAGCTGCGCGTGCAGCCCCGGCGTTTCCATCAGCCGCGCCATCTCGCGTGCCACGCCTTGCTCGAGCATGGTGTGCAGGCGTGCCTCAATGCGTTGCAGCAACCAAGGTTTGGCGCTGGGCTCGAGCGAGACCAGCGTGGCGCGCGGGGCTTGGCTTGCCGGCGGTGGGCTGGCGTGCCACTGCGACAGCGGTTTGCCGCTGACGTGCCACACCTCAAGGGCGCGTTGAATGCGCTGGCTGTCGTGCGGGGCCAGGCGCGTGGCAGTGGCAGGGTCAACTCGGGCCAGTTCGGCGTGCAGCGCGGGCCAGCCCACGGCTTGGGCGCGCTCAGCCATGGCTTGGCGCCACGCGGGGTCGGCTGCAGGCAAGGGATGCAGACCTTGCAACCAAGCGCGGTGGTACAGCATGGTGCCGCCCACCACCAACACCCGTTTGCCCCGGGCACGGATGGCGTCGTACGCCAGTTGCGCGTCCGCGGCAAACCGCGCCGCGCTGTAGCTTTGGCTGGGGGGCACCATGTCCAGTCCATGGTGCGGCACCTGCACCTGCTCTTACAGGGTGGGTTTGGCGGTGCCAATGTCCATACCTTGGTACACCAAGGCCGAGTCCATGCTGATGATTTCGGCGTTAAAGTGCTGGGCAAGTTGCAGTGCCCAGTGGCTCTTACCGCTGGCTGTGGGGCCCGCCAACACCAACACGCTCATGGCGTGGCGCGCCCCAGGCGCTGCACCGGGCCCCAGGCCAGTACGGCCAAGACCACGCTCCAAAAGCCAATGCCAAAGGTCAGCGCGCGCTCGTTGCCGTCGAGGTGCGCACCCAGCCACCAGCCGTTGATGAAGGCCACCACCATCATCAGGCAGCCAGCCAGCGCCGAGGCCGTGCCTGCGGCTTGTGCAAACGGGGCCACCGCGCCCGACTGGGCGCACGGTTGATGAATGCCGTGCGCAACGATGAAGCCAAAGTAGCACGCCAATACGGTGGTGACGGTATGCCAGCGCAACAGCGAAAAAGCCACCAGCGCCACGCCCGAGGCAAGGCTAAGCACGCCACCCACCTTGAGCGTGCGGTGCACGCCGAGGCGCTTGAGCAAGCGGCGACACAAAAACGTGCCGCCGGTGTAGCTGACCGATTGAAACAACATGGCCAGGCCAAACTCGGCTGGGCTTAAGCCATAGACTTGAATGAAGACAAAGGGCGAGGCAACCAAAAACGTGAACAACCCGCCGTAGGTGGCGGTGCTGAGCATGGCGTACACCTGAAAATGCCGATGACGCAGAATGTGCCAACAGCTGCGCGCCATGGGGCCCAGCGCAAGGGCGTGGGGGTTGGGCGCGGCGAGCGTTTCGTTAAAGCGCGTGGCCACCAAGACCAGGGTAAGGGCGGCAAACACGGCCAGCGTCAGCAGCGTGACATGCCAGCCCAAATACTGCGCGATCAAGCCGCCCAAAGGCGGGCTGAGGCAAGCCACCAGCCCCAACCCGGTGAGGCCCTGACTCATGATGCGCGCGCCCTCTTCGTGGTCGTACAAGTCGCGAATGAGGGCACGGCCACACACCACCACCGCACCCATACCAATGCCTTGCAGGCAGCGGGCCACAATAAGTTGCTGCATGGTGTTAACCCACGCGCCGTAGACCCCCGCCAGCGTGAACAGAGCCAAGCCCAGCAACAGCATGGGGCGGCGACCCAGGCGGTCGGACAATGGCCCCCAGAGCAGTTGCGACAAGCCAAACGCCAGCAGCATGGCGGTGAGGGTAAGTTGCGCCGTGCCGGCGCTGGCCCCCAAGGTGCGTGAGATGGCGGGCAGGGCCGGCAAGTACAGGTCGGTTGCCACGGGCTGCAGCCCCATCATGAGCGAGAGCAAAAGCACCACCCGGGCCGTTGACATGCGGGGTGGGGCGACGTGGCTGGCCAAGGCGTGGGGCATGGCGTCAGCGGCCGCGTAAAAACAGTTTGTCTAGCTCGGCCATGCTGAGCTGGCGCCACGTGGGGCGCCCGTGGTTGCATTGGTCGGCGCGCTCGGTTTGCTCCATTTGGCGCAGCAGGGCGTTCATTTCTTGCAGCGTCAGCAAGCGGTTGGCGCGCACCGCGGCGTGGCAAGCCATGGTGGCCAGCAAATCGTCGGTGGCGCGTTGCAGCACCGTGGCGCTGTCGTGTTGCACCAGTTCGTCAAGCACGCTGCGGGCCAGGGCCACGGCGTCGGCTTGAACCAGCGGCGCGGGTACGCTGCGCACCACCAGTTGTTCGTGCGACCACGCGTCCAGCTCCAGCCCCAGTTGTTGCAAAGTGGCCTGGTGGCTTTGCGCGGTGGCCACTTGTACGCCGCTGGCGACAAAGGGTTGTGGCACCAACAGTTGTTGCGCGGGTTGCCCGGTGCGCAGATGGTGCGCGGCTTTGAGTTGCTCGTACACGATGCGCTCGTGCGCGGCGTGCATGTCCACCAGTATCAGCCCGTGGCGGTTTTCGGCCAGCAGGTACACGCCGTGCAACTGCGCCAGCGCGCGGCCCAGCGGCCATTCGTCGTTGGTGTCCAAGGGCGAGGCGGCTGGCTCGCCCACCGCCGCCGGGGCTTGTCCCGTGGCCGTCGGGTTGAACGGCGGCGCGGCGTAGGTAAAGGGGTGGGCAAAGGGGTGGTTTAGGCCCAGCCCGGCTTGGGCAGCCGACGGCCACGGCGCCGCGCGCGTGGTGGGCGCGGCCGAACCCGGCGGCGCGGGGCTGGCCGCTGGCGTGGGCAGGCCGCCGCGCGGGGCTGCCAGCGCGGTCTGGGCGAGGTGCTGAATCCAGTGGTGCAGGCCACGGCTGTCACGAAACCGCACCTCGGCCTTGGCCGGGTGGACGTTGACGTCTACCGACTCGGGCGGCACATCCAAGTACAGCAAATAGGTGGGTTGGCGCTGGCCGTGCAGCACGTCGGCGTAGGCCGCGCGCAGGGCGTGGCCAATGGTTTTGTCGCGCACCAGCCGGCCGTTGACAAACAGCCACTGGGCGTCGGTGCGTGCGCGGGCGGCATCGGGCAGGCCCAGTCGCCCGCGCAGTTGCCAGCCTTGGCCGTTGCCGTCGTGCACCGGTAGCGACTGCTCCATGAAGGCGCGGCCCAGCACATCTTGCCAGCGCGCCTCGGGCTGTTCGGGTTGCGCGCGCCAGTGGTGCAGCAGCTTGCCGTTGTGCCACACGTCGTAGGCCACCGAGGGGTTGGCCAGGGCCTGACGGCGCACCGCCTCCACGCAGTGCGCCAGCTCGGTGCCTTCGGACTTTAAAAACTTGCGCCGAGCCGGGGTGTTGGCAAACAAGTCGTGCACCGCCACCGTGGTGCCCACCGACCGGGCCACGGGCGCGAGCTCGCCGGTTTCGTTGCTCAGTTGCCAGCCGTGGTCGTCTGCGCCGGGGCAATGGGTGTCAATGACCACCCGCGCCACCGAGGCCATGGCCGCGAGGGCCTCGCCGCGAAAGCCCATGGTGCGCACCGACTCAAGGTCAGCCAAACTGCCGATTTTGCTTGTGGCGTGGCGCTGCAGGGCCAAGGCCAGGTCGCGGCGCGCCATGCCGTGGCCGTTGTCTTCAGCCGCAATTAATCCCACGCCGCCGCCGGTCATGCGCAGCACGATGCGGTCGGCGCCGGCGTCGCGGGCGTTATCGAGCAGCTCGCGCACCACCGAGGCGGGGCGCTCAATGACTTCCCCGGCCGCGATTTGGCTAATTAGGGTATCGGGCAGCGGCGCAATGGGCCGCGGGGAGGGGGCAAGAGCAGCAGACACGCTGCCCATTGTAGGGAGCGCCGCGATAATGCAGCCCATGGACGTGATTTGGTGGCTGGTGGATTTTATTTTGCATGTGGACGCGCATTTGATTCAATTGGTGCGCGACTACGGCGTTTGGGTTTACGCCCTGTTGTTTTTGATTGTGTTTGTGGAAACCGGCTTGGTGGTGATGCCGTTTTTGCCTGGCGATTCGCTGCTGTTTGTGGTGGGCGCACTGGCCGGCACGGGCGAGTTAAGTCTGCCACTGGCTTTGGGCTTGATGTGGGTGGCCGCGGTGGTGGGGGACCAGGTCAACTACCACATTGGGCGCTGGATTGGGCCCAGGGTGTTTGGCTGGGAGCAGTCGCGCTGGTTCAACCGGCGGGCATTTGACCAGGCCCACGCGTTTTACGAGCGCTATGGCCCCATCACCATTGTGCTGGCGCGTTTTTTACCCTTTGTGCGCACGTTTGCGCCGTTTGTGGCCGGTGTGGCGCACATGAACCGGGCGCGGTTTACCGCGTTTAATGTGCTGGGCGCCACGCTGTGGGTGTGGGGTGTGGGCGTGGCGGGCTACGCTTTTGGTAACTTGCCTTGGGTTAAGGCCAACCTGGAGTGGCTGATTTGGGGGCTGATTATTGGGCCAGGGCTGATTGCCGTGGTGGGCGCGTGGCGCAAGGGGCGGGCTACAGCTGGCGCTCGCGTGCCAGCGGGGGATTGAGCGCAAAGTAGCGCGTGATGCCGCGCATCAGCGCATCGGCGAGTTGGTCTTGGTAGGCGTTGTTGCGCAGTTGGCGCTCTTCGGTGGGGTTGCTGATGAAGCCAGTTTCCACCAGCACGCTGGGAATGTCGGGGGCTTTGAGCACGGCAAAGCCGGCTTGCTCCACGTGCGGTTTGTGCAGTTTGCCCACGTCATCGAGCTCGCCCAGCATGGCTTGGCCCAAGCGCAAGCTGTCGTGAATTTGGCGAGTGGTCGTCATGTCCAGCACGGCGCGCTGCACCGCCGAGTCCAGCGACGCGACGTTGACGCCACCAACCAAGTCGGCGTCGTTTTCTTTTTTGGCCATCCAGCGCGCCATGGTGCTGCTGGCCCCGCCCGTGCTTAGCGCATAAATGCTGGCCCCAGCTGGGCGCGGCGTGTAAAAGGCATCGGCGTGGATGCTGATCATGAGGTCGGCTTTGACGCGTTGGGCCTTTTGTACCCGTTTGTGTAGCGGCACAAAGTAGTCGGCGTCACGCGTCATGAAGGCACGCATGGGGTTGCCATTAACGCGGCTTGCGTTGATGCGGTCACGCAGCTTTTGGGCAATGCGCAGCACAATGGTTTTCTCTCGCGTACCGCCCGGGCCAATGGCGCCGGGGTCTTCGCCGCCGTGGCCGGGGTCAAGCGCCACCACAATCAGCCGGTCGGTGCGTGGCGTGGTCGGCGCCGTGGGCTGGCGCTGGGCAATGAAGTCGCCCAGCGGGTCAGCCGCCGGGGCACCGGCCACGGCCGACTCGAGTTCGCGCAAGCGCTGCGCAATCAGCTGCTCGAGCGGGTCGGGCGGTTGCAGCGGGTACAAGTCAAACACCAGCCGGTTCTGGTAGGGTGCGATCGGCTGCAGCGTAAAAATTTGCGGCGCCATGGGCACCTTAAGGTCAAGCACCAAGCGCACCGTGTCGGGGGTGAACTGCCCCACCCGTATGGCGGCAATGTTGGGGTCTTCAGGCTTGAGCTTACCTACCACCTCGCGCAGCGCCGGCTGCAGCTGCAGGCCAAGCAAGTCAACCGCCAGCCGCGGTGGGTCAGCCACAAACTGCTGGGCAAAGCGCAGCGGGTGAACCGATTCAATCGTCAAGCGCGAGTAATCGGCCGCAGGCCACAGCCGCACGTCCACCACCTCGGCCGCCTGCGCACGCCACACGCCAAACGTGAGCGTGGCCGCCGCGCCTTGCAACAGGTGCCGTCGCTTCAGCGCCATGGCTGCTGCAGCGCGCCGCCCAAGGCGGTGTGGCTGGTGACCACCACCTCGCGCGTGCCCTCCTCGGTTAGGCTAATGGCAAGCTCCAGGTCGGGCGTGGGCGCCAGCGCCCCGGCTTGTTGCAGCCACTCAACCAAACGCAGCCCGGGGCCAGCCAACACCTCGTCCAGGCCAGCATCGGTGAGGTCTTGCGGTGTGTGTAAGCGGTATAAGTCAAGGTGCGCGACCGAGAAGGCGCCGTGCGCGGTGGCGACCTCGTAGGGTTCAAGCAGCCCGTAGGTGGGGCTTTTGATGACGCCGCTCACCCCCAAGGCACGCAGCAAATACCGAACCCAGGTGGTTTTGCCCGCCCCCAAGTCGCCGCGCAGCGACACCAACGCCTGTCCCAGCGCCGCACACGCGGCCAGTTGCTGGGCGCAGGCCTCGGTGTCTTGCTCACTGGCCCAATGCCAGCGCAGCGACGTGGGGAGGTGGGGCGAACACGCAGATAAACCGACCATGGCGCCTATTGTCCCAAACTTAACCGCACCCGTTGGGCACGGGATTTTTACAATGCATCAATGACCGACGCGGCACACACCGACTGGCTGGCTTGGCTGCAACCCCGCGCGCAGGCGCTGGGCTTTGACGCCATGGGCGTGGCTGGGGTGGACCTGCGCGACGCCGAGCCCGGGCTGCAGCGCTGGTTGGCGCAGGGCTTTCATGGCGCCATGGACTACATGAGTCGCCACGGCATGACGCGTGCGCGCCCGGCTGAACTGGTGCCGGGCACGCTTAGTGTGTTGACCTTGCGCATGCCCTACCTGCCGGCGCAGGCCAAAGGGTGGCAGCAAGGCGTGTTTGACGACCTCGGTCAACCACAGCGGGGCGTGGTGTCGTGGTACGCGCGGGGGCGCGACTACCACAAGGTGGTGCGCACCCGATTGCAACAACTGGCGCAGCAGTGGCAAGCGGCGGTGGGCCCGTTGGGGTATCGGGTGTTCACCGACTCAGCCCCGGTACTGGAGGTGGAGTTGGCCAGCCGCAGCGGCTTGGGCTGGCGTGGTAAGCACACCTTAATGCTTAGCCGCGAGGGCGGCTCCATGGCGTTTTTGGGCGAAATTTTTGTCAACATGGCCTTGCCGCCCAGCGCCCCCGTCAGTGCCCATTGCGGCACCTGCCAAGCCTGCATGGATGTGTGCCCCACCGGCGCCATTGTGGCCCCGTACCGGTTGGACGCCCGCCGCTGCATTGCCTACCTCACCATCGAGCACTCGGGGGCAATTGACCCGCAATGGCGCCGCGCCATCGGCAATCGGGTGTACGGTTGCGACGACTGCCAGGCGGTGTGCCCGTGGAACCGCTACGCCACGGCCAGCGCGGTGCCCGACTTTGCGCCGCGCCAAGCGCTTAGTCCACAAGGCTTGCTGCATTGGTGGCGCTGGACGGAAGACGAGTTTTTGCAAGCCACCCAGGGCAGCGCGGTGCGCCGCATTGGCCACGCACGGTGGTTACGCAACGTGGCCACCGCCATAGGCAACGCACTGGCCAACCCGCACACCGAGCACGCCTGGGCGCAGCAAGCGCGCGCCGAGCTGTTGCACCGGGCGCATCACCCCAGCCCCATGGTGCGCGAACACGTGGCCTGGGCCTTGGCGCAGCAGCCCGGGGCCTAAACCGCCGGGGCCAACCACGTAAGCGCCAAAGGCAAACTGGCCATACCCAGCAGGGTAGACAACGTCACCAAGCCAGCCACGTAAGGCCCGTCGTAGCCCATGCGCGCGGCCAGCACGTAGCAGCTTGAGGCGGTGGGAATCGATGAAAACACCAGCAACGCCGTGGCTTGCGCACCTTGCAGCCCAAGCAACCACACCAGCGCAGCGGCCAGCAGCGGCGTGACCAGGTGGCGTATGCCCAGCACCGCAACCGACAGCCGTGGCGCCTGCGTCAGCGCGTCAAGCCGCATGCCGGCGCCAGCGGCCATCAGCCCCAACACCAAACCCGTTTGGCCGATGCGGCCCAGCGTGGGTTCCAGCCAACTGGGCGGGGCCAGCTGCAGCAAGTTGGTGGCCAAACCCAAGCCCGTGCCCCAAATGAGCGGGTTGCGCGCCAGTTCGCGGCCCAAGCCGCGGCCCACATGTTTGGCCATGGGGTACACCGCGGCCACGTTAAACAGCGGCACGCACACCCCAATAATCACCGCAATCAGCAGCAAGCCCTCGCCGCCAAGTAGCTTTTGCGCCACCGCCAGGGCAATAAACGAATTGAAGCGAAACGCCACCTGCGCGCTGGCCGCGTGCAAGCGTGGCTCAAGCCTGCCGCGCAGGCCCGGCCAGTAGGGCAGGCTCAAGGCCAGCGCGATCGAGCCCAGCCCCAGCAAGGCGCCGCCGAGCATCAGCGTGGAGGCTTGCGAGACGTCAAGCGGGTGGCGCACGATGCTGTGAAACAGCAGCGTGGGGAACAAGAAAAAATACACCAGCGCGTCCACCTGTTGCCACACCGAGCGGTTGAGCGGGGTGAGATGACACACCAAGTAGCCGATCAAAATCAAGGCAAAGTCGGGCAGCAGCAGCCATACGTGTTCCAACCCCATACTCCCTGTGTTTATGCTGACCGGCGCGGTCTGGGTTTGCGATAAAGTGCCGTACATGATAGGGCCACAAGCCAGTGCTCAAGCCGTGCAAGACGATGCGCTTCAAGCGTTTTTGGACGCGTTGTGGCTAGAAGACGGTTTGGCGCCGCGCACCTTGCAAAGTTACCGCAGCGATTTGCTGGGCCTGGCCCGCTTTGCCCAGGCGCGCGACGCGGCCTTGCTTGGCTTGCAAGAGGCCGACTTGCTGGCGTACGCCGCGGCCCGGCACGCTGGCTCGCGGGCCACCTCGGCCAATCGGCGGCTGACCGTGTTTAAGCGGTTTTACCGTTGGGCGCTGCGCGAGGGGCGCGTTGCCGCTGACCCCACGTTGCGCCTAGACGCCGCCAAGCAGCCGCTGCGCGTGCCCAAAACCTTAAGCGAGGCGCAGGTGGAGGCCCTGCTGCAAGCCCCCGATTTGACCAAGCCGTTGGGGCTGCGAGACCGCGCCATGCTTGAGCTGATGTACGCCAGTGGCCTGCGCGTGAGCGAATTGGTGCAGCTTAAGCTGTGGCACGTGGGTCGGCAAGAGCAGGTGCTGCGCATCACCGGTAAAGGCAACAAAGAGCGACTGGTACCCTACGGCGAACACGCCGAGCAGTGGTTGCAGCGCTACCTTGGCCAGGCCCGTGCGGCCATTTTGCGCGGTCAGCACAGCGATGACGTGTTTGTGACCGCGCGCGGCGCGGGTATGACGCGGGTGATGTTTTGGACCTTGGTTAAGCGCCACGCCCGCGCCGCTGGGGTGGCCGTGCCGCTGTCGCCGCATACGCTGCGCCATGCGTTTGCCACGCATTTGCTCAACCATGGCGCCGATTTGCGCGCCGTGCAATTGCTGCTTGGGCACAGCGATATTTCTACCACTACCATTTACACCCACGTCGCGCGCGAGCGCTTGCGCCAGCTACACGCCCAGCATCATCCGCGCGGCTAGGTTTGGCCGGGCAAGTCGGCCAGCTCTTCGGCGCTGAAGCCGGCGCGTTGCCGCGCTGCTAGGTTAAACGGTGGCTGCAGTCGAGGCGCCCGGTGGTGTTTAACCAGCTCGCGGTAATGGCGCAGCGGGTGCAACTGGCGTTGCTGGCACAGCCAGCCGTACCAGTGGTTGCCAATGGCCACGTGGCCCACCTCGTCGCGCACGATGATGTCCAAAATCTCCACGGTGCGCTGCGCCGCGGGCCCGCCTAAGGCGCGCAGCTTGGCTTGCATGGGGGGTGTGGCGTCCAGGCCGCGCGCCTCCAGCGTGCGTGGCACCAAGGCCATGCGCGCCACCACGTCGTGCGCGGTGCGCTGGGCCATTTGCCACAGGCCATCGTGCGCGGCGAAGCTGCCGTAGTCGGGTTGCCCGGGCAGGCTTTGCAGGTGCGTGCGCAGCAGCGTAAAGTGCTGGGCCTCTTCGGCGGCCACTTGCAACCAGTCGTGGTAGTAGGCCGTGGGCATATGGGCAAAGCGCCACACCGCGTCTAAGGCCAAATTGATGGCGTTGAATTCAATATGCGCCAAGGCATGCAGCAAGGCGGCTAGGCCGCTCGGGCTGTTGAGCTGGCGCGAGGGCACCTGAGCCGGGGCCACCAGCACCGGTTGCGCCGGGCGTCCGGGTAACGTGGCGTTGGCTGGCGGCTGCAGCGGCGCGTGCGAATCAAGCGTGCACGTTGCCCGGGTTTGCCACAGTTGCGCAACCGCGTCCACCTTGGCGGTGGGGTCGGGGCTGAGCAGGGCGCGCAGAGCCAAAGAGCGAAGACACCGCATGGCGGCATTGTGCCGCAGTGTGGCAACATCGCAGGGTTGCAACCATGGAGTGCGAGGCATGGCCATTTATCAACTCGACGATTGGGTACCTCAAGTTGACCCCAGTGCCTGGGTGGCCGAGTCTGCCCAGGTGATGGGCGACGTGCGCTTGGCCGCGCACACCAGCGTGTGGTTTGGTGCCGTGCTGCGCGGTGACAGCGGCCCGCTGACCATCGGCCGCGGCAGCAACATTCAAGACGGTTGCGTGGTGCACGCCGACGATGGCGCCCCCGTGACGGTTGGGCAAAACGTAACCGTGGGGCATTTGGTGATGCTGCACGGCTGTACCGTGGACGACCTGGCCCTGATTGGCATTGGCGCGGTGGTGCTTAACCATGCGCACATTGGTGCACGGTGCGTGGTGGGTGCGGGTGCGGTGGTAACCGAAGGCAAGCGCTTTGAGCCGGGGCAGCTGATTTTGGGGGCGCCGGCCAAGGCGGTGCGGCCGCTAACGCAGGCCGAGCTTGACCACCTGGCCGTGAGCGCCCAGCACTACCAAGACAACGCGGCGCGTTACCGCCGTGGCCTCAAGCGCTTGGACTAGGCGTGGCCACTGACCAACTGACCCGGTTTTTGTTTGACGGGCTGCCCGTGCGCGGCGCCCTGGTGCGGCTGGAACACGCCTGGGGCGAGCTGTTGCAGCGCCGCGCGCAAACGCAGCCTTATGCCGAGCCGGTGCAACGCCTGTTGGGTGAGGCGTTGGCCGCATCGGTTTTGCTGCAGTCCAGCATTCGGTTTGAGGGTAAGTTGATTTTGCAAATCGCCGGCGATGGGCCGGTGTCGTTGCTGGTGGCCGAGGTGCGCCAAGACAACCGCCTGCGCGCCACGGCCACGGTGCGCGGTGAGGTGCCCGCTGATGCCGGGCTCAACGCATTGATTAACCTTGGCGGCCAAGGCCGCTGCGCGCTGACACTTGAGCCCGAGCCCCGCGCGCCGGGCCAGCAAGCCTACCAAGGCGTGGTGCCATTGGCCGACGAGGCGGGCACCCCAGTGCCCAGCGTGGCGCAGGCGCTTAAGCACTACATGGCGCAAAGCGAGCAGCTTGACACGCAATTGGTGTTGGCCGCCAACGCGCAGGTGGCCGCAGGCATGCTGCTGCAACGCATGCCGGTGAGCGGCGCC
>JALRBF010000020.1 GCA_023262365.1 Burkholderiaceae bacterium | reverse complement strand
CGGCTTTTTTGGTTGGTGCGGCTTTTTTGGTTGGTGCGGCTTTTTTGGTTGGTGCGGCTTTTTTGGTTGGTGCGGCTTTTTTGGCTGGTGCCGCCTTTTTTACGGCAACGGCCTTTGAGGCGGGCGCGGCTTTTTTCACCGACTTCGCCTGGGCAGCCGGGGTGGTTTTTTTCTTGGCGGTGGCATTCACTGAACTATTTCTCCCGCGGGTTTGAATTGGAGCAGCCGGCGATGTTATACCCTGCGGCCCTCCCCCCTCCAAGGGCAAACCCGTAGGCGCGCGCCAAACGCGCCACCAAGCCCTGGGCACACCCCACCACGCGAACCAACCCAGCGCCGAGGCTGGGGTGGTTAGGTTAGGCACTGCTCGAGCCCTTGCTCCAGAATGTCTCGGGGTAAATCAATGCCAATGAACACCATGCGGCTCTCACGCGTCTCGTCTTTACGCCACGGCCCCCCTAGGTCGCTACCCATGAGCTGGTGCACGCCCTGAAAAATGACTTTGCGCGGCGTGCCTTTCATGTCCAGCACGCCCTTGTAGCGCAGCATGCGCGGGCCATATATCTGCACCACGGCGCCCAAAAAGTCCTCCAGCTTGGCCGGGTCAAAGGGGCGGCTGGCGCGGTACACAAAGCTCTTGACGTCGTCGTCATGATGGTGGTGATGGCCGTGGTCGTGGTCGTGGCGATGCGAGGGGTGGTCGCAGGCCTCACCTTGGTGGTCGTGGTTGTGGTCGTGGTCGTGGTCGTGCCCGCTTTGCAAAAACTCGGGATCCACGTCGAGCTTGGCGTTGAGGTTAAAGCCTTTGAGGTCAAACACCTCAGACAGGTTGACCTCGCCAAAATGCACCGCCCGCTGTGGCGCACGCGGGTTCATGTGTTTGAGCCGATGCTGCAGCGCATCCAGTGCCTCGGCCGAGACCAAGTCGGCCTTGCTAATGAAGAGCTGATCGGCGAAGCCCGCCTGACGCCTGGCCTCTTGGCGGTCATTGAGTTGCTGCGGGGCGTGCTTGGCGTCAACCAGGGTAAGCACCGCATCAAGCAGGTACTGCTCGGCCACCTCATCGTCCATAAAAAAGGTTTGCGCCACTGGCCCGGGGTCTGCCAGGCCGGTGGTTTCAATCACCACGCGCTCGAAGTCCAGTTCGCCCTTGCGCCGCCGCTGCGCCAAATCGGCCAGGGTGGCACGCAGGTCTTCGCGAATGGTGCAGCAAACACAACCATTGCTCATCTGCACGATGTTCTCTTGGGTGTCGTTGACCAAAATGTCGTTGTCGATGTTCTCGGCACCGAACTCGTTTTCGATCACGGCAATCTTTTGCCCGTGGGCCTCCGTGAGTACCCGCCGCAGCAGCGTGGTTTTGCCCGAGCCCAAAAAACCCGTGAGTATCGTGACTGGAATGAGCGCCATGTCGTCTCGCTAATGAAAAAACAAAACCCAAACTTAGGGCTTGACGTAAACGTAACCCGCCTTGGCTTGCAGGTTGGCGATTTCGGCCACCCCCGAGGGGACAACCTTGGCTTCTAAGGGCAGCGTGGCAGGGTCGATTTTGCGGTTGCGCAAGGTGTTGTTGCACACCCGAAACTCAACCCCTTTGGCCGCCAAGGCCGAAATGGCACCGGTGAACTCACCGCCCTTAGGGGTTTTGGCGCCGGGGAGTAAAAAGTCAATGCCTTTACCGTGCGCGACCACCACAATCTTGGCACTGGCGTCGGCATTGAGGTGGTTGTTGATGTTGCGCAAGCCCGCGTCAGCCTGTGCCAAGCCCATGTTGAAGTGGTAGGCCGCCTTCACGCCGTCGGCGTAGGCCGTGGCCGCCACCATGGCCAGGGTGGCCACGATGAGTTGTAGGGTACGTTTCACGAGCAGTCTCCTTATGGTTTTGGTGGCTTCATGTTAGCAACAACCCATTAGGGCGCTGACTTTTTTTTTGCTCGCGGATGCGCGCCTCCTGACGGCGCAGGTCCGCGGCGCGCCGGGCGAGCTCCTCGGCCTGGCGGACGAGCGCGTCCCGCTGGCGTTCGAGCTCGGCGGCCTCGGCCTCGAGCGCCGCCTGCTCGGCCGTGA
>JALRBF010000365.1 GCA_023262365.1 Burkholderiaceae bacterium | reverse complement strand
AGGCCCGAGTAATGGTTGCGCCGGGCGCGAACCTTGGCAATGTCTTCGGGGTCACTTAGGCCGTGTTCAGCAAAAAAGTCGGCCGCCTCGTCTCCGCCAAAGGCCGTGCCGCCCATGCTGCCCAGGTGCGCCATGGCAAAGTCCAGGCTGCTCATGTGCAGCATGCAGCGGTGGCTGGGGGTGCTCCAGCGCTGGCACAGCCAGTGGGCCAGGCCCACGTGGTCGGGGTGCATGTGGGTGACCACCACGCGCAAAATGGGCAAGCCGTCGAGCTGGGTGGCAAACACTTGCTCCCAGGCCTGTTGGGTGTCGGGGTGGCTGATGCCGCAGTCCACCAGCGTCCAGCCCGGTGTGGCTTGGCCGTCAACCGTTAGCGTATCGCGCAGCAGCCAAAGGTTGATGTGGTCCAAGGCAAACGGCAGCGTCATGCGCACCCAGCGCACGCCGGGCACCACCTCCAGGGTTTGGCCAACGGCGGGTAGGGCGTCGCCCATGGGGTAGTGCAGGCGCTGTTCGAGTGGGTTCATGCGTTTTCGGTTAAGATGAAGTTGACGTTTACGTAAACGTCAATTAAAAAGGTTCTTGTTGCCGCACGCTGTCACGCAGTTTTTATGGAATACACCATTCGCGACCTCGCCAAAGAGTTTGACCTGACCACGCGTGCCATTCGATTTTACGAGGACTTGGGGTTGCTCGAGCCAAACCGGCGCGGCCCGGGTGGGCGGGTGCGGGTTTACAGTGCGCGTGACCGCACGCGGCTGCGGCTGACGCTGCGCGCCAAGCGCTTGGGGTTGTCGTTGACCGAGGCCAAAGAGTTAATTGACATGTACGACAGCCCGCGCGACACGGCGCCGCAGTTGCAGCGGTTTTTGCAAGTGTTGGCCGAACACCGGCGTGGCTTGGAGCGGCAGTTGGCCGAGTTGCAGGCCAACGTCAATGAGGTGAAAAGCCACGAGCGCGAGGCGCGCGCCGTGTTGCAGCGTTTAAACCATCGCAGGGAGTTGTCGCATGAATGAGTACGAGGAATTGAGCGAGTTGTTTGCCCATAACCGCCAGTGGGCGGCGCAGATGGAGCAACAGCAACCCGGATTTTTTAGCCGTTTAACGGCGCAGCAAAAGCCGCGCTACATGTGGATTGGGTGCTCGGACAGCCGCGTACCGGCCAACCAAATTACGGGGCTTGAGCCGGGCGAGGTGTTCGTGCACCGCAACGTGGCCAACGTGGTGGTGCACTCGGATTTGAATGCGCTGTCGGCGCTGCAATTTGCCGCCGAGCGGCTGCAGGTGCGGCACGTGATGGTGGTGGGGCACTATGGCTGCGCCGGGGTGCAGGCCGCGCTGGAGGGGGCGCGTGTGGGCTTAGCCGATAACTGGTTGCGCCATATTCAGGACGTGCGCGACCGGCATCAGGCGTTGCTGGGGCGGTTGGACGAGGCGCAGCGGGCGTTGGCCATGTGCGAGCTCAACGTGATTGAGCAGGTGGCCAATGTGTGCCAAACCACGGTGGTGGCTGACGCGTGGGCGCGCGGCCAAGCGCTGACCGTGCATGGCTGGGTGTACGGCTTGCACGATGGGCTGTTGCAGGATTTACGCATTTCGGTCTCGACCGCAGCCGAGCTTGGCGCCCGCCGTGAGCAGGCGGTACAGGCGGTGGCCCAGCGCGTGGTTGGCTTGGGAGCCCAGCGCGCATGAAAGCGCCGGTGCTTGACTCGAACGTGGCGCAGGAAATGGCGCAGGCCTTGCTGCACGGCTTTGAGCGGCACTACCGGCTGTTTCGCGAGTCCTCGGCCAGCGCCAAGCCGCGCTTTGAACAGCGCAACTGGAGCGAGCAGCAAAGCGCGCAGCGCGAGCGCATTGCGTTTTATGATCAGCGCGTGGCTGAGACGGTGGCGCAGTTAACCGAGCAGTTTGCCGCCGGCTCCCAGCCCACTGCTGTATGGCAGCAGGTCAAGTTGCTATTTATTGGCATGCTGGTGGGGCACCACCAGCCGGAGTTGGCCGAGACGTTTTTTAATTCGGTGACGACCAAGATTTTGCATCGTCATTATTTTCGTAATGACTTCATTTTTGTACGGCCCGCCATCAGTACCGAGTATCTGGAGGCTGATGACACCCCCACCTACCGCGCCTACTACCCCAAGCGCAACGAGCTGGCCGCCTCGATGCAGCAGATGCTGCTGGACTTTGGCCTGACCGTACCGTTTGTGGCGATTGAGGCCGACGCGCAGCGCGTGGCGCGTGCCTTTGAGCGGCAGTTGGGGCGTGGGCGGATGCGCCCGAATTTTCAGGTGCAGGTGCTTGACAGCTTGTTCTTTCGCAACAAAGGCGCTTACGTGGTGGGCAAACTGATTAACGGCTTTCAAGAAGAGCCGTTTGCCCTGGCGTTGCTGCACCCCAGCGCCGATGGCGTGGTGGTGGACGCGGCATTGTTTGGCGCCGCGGAGTTACAAATTTTGTTTTCGTTTACACGCGCGTACTTTATGGTGGACATGCAAGTGCCCTCGGCGTACGTGCAGTTTTTGCGCACCCTGATGCCGCGCAAGCCACGTGCCGAGCTGTACAACGCGCTGGGCTTGGCCAAGCAAGGTAAGACGCTTTTTTACCGCGATTTTTTGCATCACTTACGGCACAGCACCGACCGCTTTCGGGTGGCCCCAGGCATCAAGGGCATGGTGATGATGGTGTTTGACTTACCAAGTTTTCCGTTTGTCTTTAAGGTGATTAAAGACCACTACCCACCACAAAAAGAAACCACGCGCGAACAAATCAAGGACAAGTACTTGTTGGTGAAGCAGCACGACCGCGTGGGGCGCATGGCCGATACCATGGAGTACAGTCTGGTGGCGTTTCCGCTGGCGCGCTTTGAGCCAGCGTTGTTGCAAGAATTGCAAGCACAAGTGGGCAGTCAGTTGGAGTTCTCTGACCCCAACCCGGCGCAGGCCGACGAGGTAGTGATACGCCATGTGTACATTGAGCGGCGCATGATTCCGCTAAACATTTACTTGCAAGAAGTGTTTGATGCGCTCAACGAGCGCCCAGACGACGCCGCGACCTTGCAGCAGCTGCAGCACGTGGTAGTGGAATACGGCAACGCAATTAAAGAGATGGTGGCGGCCAATATTTTTCCGGGCGATATGTTGTGGAAAAACTTTGGCGTGACGCGGCACGGTAAGGTGGTGTTTTACGACTACGACGAGATTGAGTACATCACCGATTGCAACTTTCGCGAGGTGCCGTCGCCGCGCAACGAAGAGGACGAAATGTCGGGCGAAATTTGGTACGCGGTGGGGCCGCGCGATGTGTTTCCCGAGACGTTTGCGCCGTTTTTGCTGGGCAACGCCAAGGTGCGCGATGTGTTCATGGCCGCGCACGCCGATTTGCTTGACCCGGCGTATTGGCGCATGCACCAAGAACGCATCAAACAAGGGCATATTTCGGATGTTTACCCGTACGAGGCGCACAGCCGACTCACGGTTGAAACGCCAACAGCGCAAGAGGTGAGTGCATGAACGAGACAATTTGGATCGCCGCAGCGGCGCGCACGCCCATGGGGGCGTTTCAGGGCGACTTTGCCAGTTTGGCAGCCCATGACTTGGGGGGCGTGGCCATTGGCGCGGCGCTGGCGCGCGCAGGGGTGGCGCCACAGGTGGTGGACGAGGTGCTGATGGGCAATTGCTTGATGGCAGGGCAGGGGCAAGCGCCAGCCCGGCAGGCGGCCCTAAAAGCGGGCCTGCCCATGGCCACGGGCGCGGTGACTTTGTCAAAAATGTGCGGCTCGGGGATGAAGGCGGCGATGCTGGCACACGACATGCTGGCCGCCGGCAGCGCGCAGGTGATGGTGGCCGGAGGCATGGAGAGCATGACGCAGGCGCCGTATTTGTTGCCCAAAGCGCGTGGCGGTTACCGCATGGGGCACGGTACGGTGCTGGACCACATGATGCTCGACGGCTTGGAAGACGCCTACGAACCCGGGCGCTCGATGGGCACGTTTGGTGAGGACTGCGCGGCCAAGTACAGGCTAACCCGCGAGCAACAGGACGCGTTTGCCATGGAGTCGGTGCGGCGCGCCCAGCAGGCCATTGCGCAAGGGGCCTTTGCCGATGAGATCGCGCCGGTTGAGCTCACCATCAAAGGCCAAACGCGCATCGTAGATACCGACGAGGGCCCGGGCAAAATCAAGCTCGACAAGATTCCCCAGCTACGCCCGGCGTTCAAGCCCGATGGTGGCACCATCACCGCGGCCAGCAGCTCGTCGATTAACGATGGCGCAGCGGCCTTGGTGCTCATGACCGAGCGTGCACTCAAGCAGCATGGCTGTGAGCCGCTGGCGCGCGTGGTGGGGCACAGCACCCATGCGCAGGCTCCCAATTGGTTCACCACCGCGCCGGTGGACGCGTTGCGCAAGCTGTTTGCTGCCACCGGCTGGCAGGCGTCAGCGGTGGATTTGTACGAAATCAACGAGGCCTTTGCCGTGGTGCCCATGGCGGCCATGCACGAGCTGGACTTGCCGCACGACCGCGTGAATGTGCACGGGGGCGCGTGTGCGCTGGGCCACCCAATTGGCGCCAGCGGGGCACGCATCATGGTGACGCTGCTGTACGCGCTGCGCCGCCACGGGCTCAAGCGTGGCGTGGCCACGCTGTGCATCGGCGGCGGCGAGGCCACAGCCATGGCGCTGGAGCGGGTGTGACGCGACACGTGTGCGCGGTAGCGTGTAAAGGACGGCGATGAAAATTTTGATCCTGGGCGCAGGCCGGGTGGGCGAGAGCGTAGCCGAGAGTTTGGTCTCGGAGCAAAACGACATCACCGTGATCGACACCGACCCTGGGCGTTTGGCGGTGTTGCAAGACAAGCTGGACTTGCGCGGCGTCACCGGCAACGGCGTACAGCCCTCGGTGTTGGAGCAAGCCGGTGCCAGCGACGCCGACATGCTGATTGCCTGCGCGGCGCTGGATGAAACCAACTTGGTGGCGTGCAAGTTGGCGCATCAGTTTTTTAATATTCCTACGGCCATTGCGCGGTTGCGCTCGCCAGACTTTTTGCAAGACCCGCGCGTCCATGACCGCGAGGGGTTTGCGGTGGACCATGTGATTTGCCCCGAAGAGTCGGTGATGCGCCACATTCAGGAGCTGATTCACTACCCCGAGGCGTTGCAGGTGCTGAGTTTTTCGCAGGGGCGGGCCAATTTGGTGGCGGTGCGCGTCATGAGCGGCAGCGCGTTGGCGGGGTGCACATTAAAAGAGTTTCGTGAGCGCATGCCCAACGTGGACATGCGGGTGGTGGGCATTTACCGCCAAGGCGTGGAGATTGAAGGCCGGGCCGACACGCGGATTTTGCAAGGCGATGAGGTGTTTGTGCTGGCCGAGCACGAAAAGATACGCCAGGTGCTGGTGGCGCTGCACAAGCGAGACCGCGTGGTGCAGCGCGTGATGATTGCCGGCGGTGGCCGCGTGGGGCTGCGCTTGGCGCGCAGCCTGGCCGATGGCTTTGAGGTCAAGATACTCGAACAAGACAAAAGGCGCTGCGAGTACCTGGCCTCGCAGCTGCCCGATAACGTGCTGGTGCTGGCTGGTGACGCCGCCGACGAGGACTTGTTGGGCGACGAGAACGTTGGCGAGATGGACTTGTTTTTGGCGTTGACCAACGACGACGAAGACAACATCATGGCGGCCATGCTGGCCAAGCGCATGGGGGCGCAGCGGGTCATGGCGTTGATCAACCGCCAAGCCTACGCCGAGATGATGGAGGGCAGCACGATTGACATTGCGTTGTCGCCCTCGCAAACCGTGATTGGCGAGCTGCTCACCCACGTACGGCGCGGTGACGTGGTGGCCGTGCACAGCTTGCGCCGCGGCGCCGCCGAGGTGATTGAGGGAGTGGCGCGTGGCGACGCCAAAACCTCGCGCCTGGTGGGGCGACGCATTGCCGAGTTGAAGTTGCCGCGCGGCGTCCGGGTGGGCGCGGTGATTCGCGGCCAGGGGCGCGAGGCGCAGGTGCTGATGCCGCACCACGACGTATTGGTTCAAACCGACGATCACGTGGTGATGTTTGTGCCCAGCAAGCGACTGGTGCGCGAAGTGGAGAAGTTTTTTCAAGTGAGCGCGTTTTTCTTTTAGGCCCAGCCATGCTCCATGCTTTTGCCCCAGTTCTTGGCGCCCTGGCTCGGGTGCTGCTGGTTTTTTCGTTCACCTTTTGGGTGCCGTTTGCCTGGGCTTGGTTGGCCGACGCGCATCGGCTGGAGCTGGCCTGGTCGGGCGGGGCGCTGCTCACCGCCGCCGTGGCGCTGGTGCTGTGGGCCATGACGCGTCGCAGCAAACGCGAGTTGTTGCCGCGCGACGGCTTTTTGTTGGTTAACCTCGTGTGGGCGGTGCTGCCGGCCTTTGCCGCCTTGCCGCTGTGGTGGGGCGTGCCCAGCATCAGCTACACCGATGCCTACTTTGAGGCCATGAGTGGCTTGACCGCCACGGGCGCCACGGTGCTTACCGGGCTGGATGATTTGCCGTTGTCGGTGAATATTTGGCGCTGCTTTTTGCAGCTGTTCGGTGGGCTGGGCATCATGCTGCTGGTGGTGGCTATCTTGCCGCTGCTTGGCTTGGGTGGGGTGCAGTTGTACCGCGCCGAGACGCCGGGCCCCATGAAAGACGCCAAACTCACGCCGCGTATTGCCGAGACGGCACGCGGCTTGTGGGGGGTTTACGTGCTGTTGTCGGTGGCATGCCTGTTGGCGTATCGCTGGGCGGGCATGAGTTGGGCTGATGCCTTCATGCACATGAGCACCACCGTGAGTCTGGGGGGCTTTTCGTCGCACGACGCGAGCTTTGCGTATTGGGATTCGTGGCGCGTGGAGGCGGTGGCGGTGACGTTTATGCTGCTGGCTGGGGTGAGTTTTGCGCGCTACTTTGTGATGTGGCGCACGCGTTCGCTGCGCAGTTTGGCCGCGGATGTGGAGGTGCGCTGGTATGTGCTGGTGTTGCTGGGCAGCGTGGCGTTGCTGACCTTGCTGCTTTTACTGGACCGGGTCGAAACCGATGGGCTGGAGGCGTTGCGGCACGTGATGTTTCAGGTGGTCTCGCTGGCCACCACCACGGGGTACGCTTCGGTCAACTACGCCGCTTGGCCGGCGTTTGCGCCGGTGTTGTTGATTATGCTGGGGTGCTTTGTCTCGTGCGCTGGATCCACCGGGGGTGGTGTCAAGATGGTGCGCATGATTTTGCTGGCCAAGCAGGCTGGGCGCGAGCTGGTGCGTACGGTGCACCCGCGGGTGATCAACCCGGTCAAGTTAGGCCAAACGCCGATTGCCAATGGCGTGTTGGTGGCGGTGCTGGCATTTATGCTGATTTATGGCGCGAGCATGCTGGGTTTGTCGCTGCTGATGCTTTGGTCGGGCCTGGACATGGTCACGGCCTTCTCGGCCGTGGTCGCGCTGCTTAACAACATTGGCCCAGGTCTGGGCCAAGTGGGTCCGGTGAACCACTACGGCGTGCTCACAGACGCGCAGACGTGGTTAGGCAGTTTTGCCATGATGCTGGGGCGTTTGGAATTGCTCTCGGTTTGGGTGTTGCTCACGCGCGCGTTTTGGCGTAAGTAGCGACAGCCCAGGTGTTTGATTGAACCCAACCATAAGGGGTGGCAACGGTGGCGGTGTGGAACTCTGAATTGGCGGTGCACAGCGAAGACTTTGCCGCCCATGCGCGCGCCATGCAAGCGCTGGTGGATGATTTGCACCAGGTGCTGCAGCGCGTGCAACAAGGCGGAAATGAGGCCTCGCGTGCGCGCCACGAGGCGCGCGGCAAGTTGCTGCCACGCCAGCGCGTGATGCAGCTGCTTGACCCGGGCACGCCATTTTTGGAAATTGCCCCATTGGCCGCGTGGGGCATGTATCAAGACGAGGTGCCCTGCGCGGGCTTGATTGCTGGCATTGGGCAAGTGGCGGGGCGTACCTGCGTGGTGGTGTGCAACGACGCGACGGTCAAAGGCGGCACCTACTACCCGATGACGGTGAAGAAGCATTTGCGCGCGCAGGAAATCGCCCAGCAAAACCGCTTGCCCTGCATTTACTTGGTTGACTCAGGCGGAGCCAATTTGCCCAATCAGGACGATGTGTTTCCCGACCGCGAGCACTTTGGGCGCATATTTTTTAACCAAGCCAACATGAGCGCGCAAGGCGTGGCGCAAATCGCCGTCGTCATGGGCAGTTGCACGGCGGGCGGGGCGTACATGCCGGCCATGAGTGATGAGACCATCATTGTCAAAAACCAAGGCACCATCTTTTTGGGTGGCCCGCCTTTGGTGAAGGCCGCCACAGGCGAAGAGGTAAGTGCCGAAGATTTGGGCGGTGGCGACGTGCACACGCGCTTGTCGGGGGTGGCCGACCATTTGGCGCAAGACGACCACCACGCCTTGCAATTGGCGCGCCGCATCATGGACACGTTGCCCCCGCAAGCGGCACACGCCCAAGGCGCGGCTACCCCAGCAAGGCCGCCGAGGTACGACCCCAAGGAGTTGTACGGCGTGATTCCCACCGACCCGCGCAAAAGCTATGACGTGCGCGAGGTCATGGCGCGGGTGCTCGACGACAGCGACTGGCACGAATTCAAACCGCGTTTTGGTAGCACGCTGGTGTGCGCCTTTGCCCGCATTGAGGGCATGCCGGTGGGGGTGGTGGCCAACAACGGCATTTTGTTTTCTGAAAGCGCGCAAAAGGGCGCGCACTTTATTGAGCTGTGCTGTCAGCGACGCATTCCGCTGGTGTTTTTGCAAAACATCACCGGCTTCATGGTGGGGCAAAAAGTGGAAAACGAAGGCATTGCCCGCCATGGCGCCAAGATGGTGACTGCGGTGGCCACGGCGCAGGTGCCCAAGTTTACGGTCATCATTGGCGGCAGTTACGGCGCGGGCAACTACGGCATGTGTGGGCGGGCTTATGCACCGCGCATGATGTGGATGTGGCCCAACGCCCGCATTGGCGTGATGGGCGGCGAGCAAGCCGCCTCGGTGTTGGCCACCGTGCGCCGCGACGCGCTGGCCGCCAAGGGGCAGGCGCTCAGCGCCGACGATGAGGCGGCGATTAAGCAGCCAATTCTTGAGCAGTTTGCGCATCAGTCGCACCCGTACTTTGCCAGTGCGCGGCTGTGGGATGATGGCGTGATTGACCCGGCCGACACGCGTCGGGTGTTGGCCTTGGCCTTGGCGATGTCGCTGCAGCAGCCCGTGCCTGAGACACGCTTTGGTGTTTTTCGGATGTAACGCCCATGATCCAATCCCTAAAGCATTTGCAGCTGCATCGGCCCCGCCCTGAGGTGGCGCAGGTGTGGCTGAATCGGCCCGAGGTGCGCAACGCCTTTAACGACGCCATGATTGCCGAGCTCACCCATGTGTTTGGCGCGCTGGCCCAAGAGCCGGCGCTGCGGGTGGTGGTTTTGGCTGGGCATGGCGCGGCTTTTTGCGCCGGGGCAGACCTAAACTGGATGCGCCGCATGGCGGGGTATTCGTACCAAGACAACCTTACCGACGCCGCGGCGTTGGCGCACATGCTGCACGTGATGGACACCCTGCCCGTGCCCATGGTGGCGCGGGTGCACGGCGACGTGTACGCCGGCGGTACGGGCCTGGTGGCGGTATGCGACATGGTGGTAGCGGCGCAATCGGTGCAGTTTTGTTTGTCCGAGGCCAAGTTGGGGCTGTGCCCAGCGACCATCAGCCCGTACGTGATTCGGGCCATGGGGGTGTCGGCGGCGCGGCGCTACATGGTCAGCGCCGAGCGCTTTGGTGCTCCGCAGGCGCACGCCATGGGCTTGGTGCACGAGTTGTGTCCAGCGCCACAGCTTGACGAGGCGGTGGACTCGCTGGTCCAGACCTTGCTTGCCAATGGCCCGCAGGCCATGCGCCAATGCAAAGACTTGGTGCGCGCGGTGGCTGGGCAACCCATCGGCGAGGGGCTGCGTGCCGAGACGGTGCGACGCATTGCCGAGATTCGTGCCAGCGAAGAAGGCCAAGAAGGGGTACAAGCTTTTTTACAAAAGCGCAGACCCAACTGGCTGTTGCCGGGTGACGCCGCATGAGCCACACGCTGTTGATTGCCAACCGCGGCGAGATTGCCTGTCGCATTGCCAGCACCGCGCGGCGCATGGGGTGGCGCACGGTGGCCGTGTACAGCGCCGCCGACGTCAACGCCGTGCACGTGCACGCGTGCGACCAGGCCTGGCCGATTGGGCCTAGCCCAGCCGCGGCCAGTTACCTTGACCTTGAGCAAATCATGGCCGTGGCCCGCGCCAGCGGCGCCACCATGCTGCACCCCGGCTATGGCTTTTTAAGCGAAAACGCCGCGTTGGCCCGGGCCTGTCATGCGCAGGGGGTGGTGTTTGTTGGACCATCACCCGAGGCGATCGAGGCCATGGGGCTCAAGGCCCAAGCCAAGGCGCTGATGGCCCAAGCTGGCGTGCCGGTGCTGCCGGGTTACGACGGCGCCAGCGACGACTTGGCGGTGTGGTTGGAGCAGGCGCAGC
>JALRBF010000334.1 GCA_023262365.1 Burkholderiaceae bacterium | reverse complement strand
AGGCGGAAGCCGCGGGTGGGATCGAGCAGGCTGTTAGACGTGTCATAGCCGACCTGGCCCGACACGCCGGCGATGAAATAGGCGTCGCGGAAGCTGAGGCTCGGCTCGCCTTCCCGATTCTCGTTGGTGGCGAGGACCTCGGCGCCGAACGCATAGGTCCAGCGCTTCTGCCAGATGGGCGTGGAATCGCGCGCCAGCAGCGCGGCGATCCGTGCGGTATAGCCGCGGAACGCTTCATAATCGCGGCGGCCGGCCTCGGCGCTCAGCGTGAAGCTGCGGTCGCGCTGGCCGGCATTGGAGCGGCGGAAGCCGACGTTCAGCGACTGCTCGCGCGTGCCCGCGACCGCGCCGGCGCGCAACGCGCCTTCGGGCGGGAACAGGTTGCGATGCTCCCAGGCACCCTGCAGGCGGATGCCCTCGCCGGTGCCGTAGCCGGCGCTGGCGGTGAGCGCGCGCGCGACTGGCGCAGCAAAGCCGGCTACACCTACGGCTTGCACGGCACGCCCACCACGTTCACGCTTGAAGAGCGCTTAGCCAGCCTAGAGGGCGCCGCGCACGTGACGCTGGCCCCCAGTGGGCTGGCCGCCATTGCCCTGACCAACATGGCGCTGCTGCAAAGCGGTGACGAGGTGCTGATACCGCACAACGTGTACGACCCCAACCGCGTGTTGCTGCGCGACGAGCTCACCCGCTGGGGCGTGCGCGTGGGCACCTACGACGCGCAACAGCCCCAAACCTTGGCCAAGGCCATCAGCCAGGCCACGCGGCTGGTGTGGTGTGAGGCCGCGGGCTCAATTTCGATGGAGTTTCCCGATGTGCCGGCCTTGGTGCAGGTGGTGCAACAAGCCAACGCTGGGCGGTCGCGCCGTGTTCTAACCGCCCTTGACCACACCTGGGGCGCGGGGGTGGCGTACCGCCCCTTTGACTGGCACGTTGACGTGGCCGTGCACGCCCTAACCAAGTACCCCAGTGGCGGGGCCGACGTGTTAATGGGCTCGGTGGCGGTGCAGGCGCCCGAGTTGCACGAGTTGGTGTTGCAAACCCACAAGCGCTTGGGTATGGGGGTAGGGGCCAACGACGCCGAGGCCGTACTTCGTGGGCTGCCCTCGATGGTGCTGCGCTACCAAGCGCAAGACCAAAGCACGCGCGCCTTGGCGCAGTGGCTGGCCGAGCAGCCTGCAGTGGCGCAGGTGCTGCACCCGGCGCTGCCTGGCTCGCCCGGACACGAGGCCTGGGCCCGGTTGTGCCAAGGTGCGGCGTGTTTGTTCAGCGCGGTGTTTGCGCCGCAGGTCACGCAAGCGCAAATTGACGCCTTTTGCGACCGCCTGCGACGCTTTCGTTTGGGCTACAGCTGGGCCGGGCCAGTGAGCTTGTGCGCGCCGTACAACATGGGCGCGATTCGCCCCGAGGGCTGGGCGCACGCCGGGGGCTTGGTGCGCTTTAGTGTGGGGCTAGAGGACACCGCTGACCTGCAAGCCGACTTGGCGCAAGCCCTGGCCGCGCTTTAAGCCGCCAGGCTGGCGGCCCATTGGCGCACGCGTTGTGCCGCGTCGGTCATGGCTTGGGGCGAGATGTCTGGCAGCATCAGCTGCACGCCTTGCGGGGCCAGCACAAAATTGCGTGCAATCGATTCGCGGTAGCGCGGGTCGTAGTGGTGGTCAAGCAAGTCTTGCACCGCGGTATGCACCGCGCCGCTGCGAGCGGCCTCTTGCCATTGGCTTACGCGCAGCTTGCCACACAACGCCACCAGCGCGTCTAGGCGGGCGCAAAACGGCTCCACGTCTTGCACAAAATGCTGGTAGTCGCGCATCAGCAAGGCCACCCGCTGCGCCATGGGCAGCTCAAGGTGCACGCAGGGGGCTTGGCGCATCGCGTGAATGAGTGATTCGGGTACGGTCACGTTGCCCACCCGCTTGCTCTCGGCTTCGACAAATACCGGGCGCTGCGGATCCAGCGTGTTCAGCGCGTGCCACAGCCGCGTCTCAAACGCTTTTTGGCTGGGCTGGGTGGTGCCGGGCAGCAGGCCCAGCACCGAGCTGCGGTGTTGCGCCAAGTGTTCTAGGTCAAGCACCTGCTCGCCTTGGGCGTGCAGCGCTTGCAGCACATGGGTTTTGCCCACCCCCGTGGGGCCAGCCAGTACCCGCCAACGCAGGCCGTTGGGCCGTTGGGCCAATTGCTCGCGCACCAGTGCCCGAAAGGCCTTGTACCCGCCCTGCAGCACGTGCACCCTAAAGCCCACGGCGCTAAGCACCGTGGCCAGCGCGCCGCGGCGGTTGCCACCACGCCAGCAGTAAATCAGCGGCTGCCAGTCTTTGGGCAGCGCCGCGGCGTGTTGCTCAAGGTGCTGGGCAATGTTGCGCGCCACCATGCTGGCGCCCAGCTTTTTGGCCTCAAACGCGCCCACTTGGGTGTACAGCGTGCCCACTTGCACGCGTTGCGCATCGTCAAGCGAGGGCCAATTGACCGCCCCCGGCAAATGGTCCAGCGCAAACTCCGCGGGTGATCGCGCGTCGATGCACGCGTGGTAGCGCGGTGCATGGGTCAGGGCCTGCGCGGCGTCAACGCGCTCAATCGGCACGGGCGGGCAGCAGCGGCACTAGGGCCGGCCAAATGTTGTTCAGTATTGGCCCGTGCGCCTTGGCCAGAGGGTGGATGCGGTCGGGCTGAAACCAATCCAGCGCGTCGTCGCGGTCGGCAATGCCAGCCAGCATAAAGGGTACCAGCGCCGCCCCGCGCGCCTTGGCCACGGCGGCAAAGGTATCGGCAAACGCCGTGGCGTAGCGCCTGCCGTAGTTGGGCGGCACCTGCATGCCCACCAGCAGCACCTTGGCCCCTTGCGCTTGCGCCGCTTGCGTCATGGCCTCAAGGTTGGCCTGCGTGCTGTTCAGTGGCAAGCCGCGCAGCGCGTCGTTGCCGCCCAGCTCAATCACCACCACCGCAGGGCGATGCCGCTGCAGCAGCGCGGGCAAGCGGCTGCGCCCGCCGGCCGTGGTGTCGCCGCTGATGCTGGCGTTTACCACCTGCACCGCCACGCCCTTGGCCTGCAGCCGCTGCTGCAGCAAGGCCACCCAACCGCTGTTTTTGGCAATGCCGTATTCGGCGCTTAACGAGTCACCCACCACCAGCAGCGTAGCCGGTGGCGTCGCGGCATAAGCCAGCGTGGCGCTTAAGGCCAAACACAACGCGCTACAGTAACGCCATGCCCAGCGCACCAGCCCATGCGCATCAACCATTCGGCGCTGCCACCTAACCCAACGTGAGCCATTTATGTCCATCAATCACACCACCCGCCACGAGGACACAACGCCTTTGCTGCGCTGCGAGGGCCTGTGCAAAGAAGTGACAGACTCCAGCGGTACATTATCCATCCTCAACAACGCCAGCTTTGAGGTAGGGCGCGGCCAAACCGTGGCCATTGTGGGGGCATCGGGCTCGGGCAAAAGCACGTTGTTGTCGCTGCTGGGCGGGTTGGATACGCCCACCCGTGGCCAAGTGTGGGTGGCGGGGCAATCGATTGTGGACATGGACGAAGACCAACGCGCCGCCTGGCGCGCGCGCACCCTGGGCTTTGTGTTTCAAAGCTTTCAGTTGCTGCCCCACCTCAGCGCCCTAGAAAACGTGATGCTGCCGCTGGAGCTGGCCGGGGCCAGCCATGCCGCCGAGCAGGCGCGGCACATGCTCGAGCGGGTGCAGTTGGGGCAACGCCTCAAGGATGGACTTGTTGCGATGGTCATTGATGCCGACTGTGCGGAAACCTTGGTGGCGGAAAGACCGTGAGGGCTGCGCGGAGCCAGCGCAAAGCTCAAGAAAAAAGAGGCGTAAGCGGCGGCAAAGAGGAC
>JALRBF010000312.1 GCA_023262365.1 Burkholderiaceae bacterium | reverse complement strand
GTAGACCATGGGGGCGTTGAGGTTGTGCTGCACCAGCCGGTCGCACAGGGCGGCCCAGTCGTTGGCCTGCGCTGAGCTTAGGGTGTAGCCGCGGTGTTGTTCGATGTACCACTGGGGAAACAACGCCAGCTCGCGGCGCAGCAGTGCCTCGTCGTAGGCCGGCAGCACATGGGGGCGGCTCGCCTGTTGCCAACGCAGCAGCAGGCGAAGCGCCTCGCGCATGTGAGGCAGGTAGGCCGCTGGCTCGGGTTGCAGCGCTTGCAACAGGGTACGCGGCCCCAAGTCGGTGAGCAGCATAAAGCCCTGCGCCTGATGCCAGTCCAGCACCTCGGGGGCGCGGCAGCCGGCCGCGGCCATAAGGCTGGCAACGTGAACAAACGGGGCGCAGTCTTCGTGCTCGGGTGGGGCGTCCATGATGATAAGACTGCCTTGAGCGCCGTTGATGCGCAGGTAGCGCCGAAAGCTGGCGTCGGCCGAAGCCAGGCGCAGGGTTTGTGTATCCAAACCAAAGCGCGGCGCAAGCGCACCCAGCCACGCCTCAAACGCGCCGGCACGTGCGGCGTCACGCCATGTCACGGCAGTAGGCGGGGCGAAGGGGGAGGGCATGGGTGGTGCGGAAGTGGGTGGTGCGGGCGAGGGGGCAGCGTGGATAATGCGGGGTTGATTCTATGAGCGGACCACACTCCCCACGACCCCCGATGCGTCACCTGGTCAACGCGTGGCACCAGCCGCCGGCGCGCCCCCGTGCGCTGGCGCTGGCGTGCGCCTTGCTGGTGGGCGGCGTGGCCTGGGCGCAGCCGCGACTGCCCGAGGGCATGGCGTTTAGCTTAACGCTGCAAGACCCGCTGCCGGCGCAGCCGGGCCAATCGTTGCCGGTATACATCTCGGGTCAGCGCATGGACGGTGAGGCCGACAAGCGCGTGACGGTAGAGGGCGAAGCCATGCTGCGTCGCCACGATGTGGTGTTGCGTGCGCAGCGCATCGACTACGACATGACGCAAGAGCGGATTGATTTGCAGGGTAACGTTCGCGCCACGGTCAAGGGTGACCGCTTCACCGGCCCCAGCATGTCGTTTGACGTGAACAACGACACCGGTCGCATGGAGACGCCCGCGTTCACCTTGCTCGGCGGTGGGGTGGGCAACGCCCAGCAGTGGACCATGCTGAGTTCGTCCACCAGCCAAGCCACCCGGGTGCGTTATTCCACCTGCCCGCGGCCATCAACCGGCACGTGGCAGCCCGATTGGTGGTTAAGTGCCAGCAGCGTCAGCTTTGACCGCGACAACAACAACGGCTTTGCTGTGGCCCCGGTGGTGTGGTTTAAGGGGCTGCCGATTTTGGCCGCGCCAGCCATGGCGTTTGTGCTCAACGATGAGCGCAAGACCGGCTTTTTGGCGCCCTCCATCAACTTGGACGAGGCCAGTGGCTTTGAGCTCACCACGCCTTACTACCTCAACCTTGCGCCCAGTTACGACTTGACGCTTTACCCCACCCTAATGAGCAAGCGCGGGTTGGACTTGGGTGCCGAGGCGCGCTACTTGCAGCCGCAACAGTCCGGGCGTTTGCGCGCCTCGTACATGGCCCAGGACAAGCTGCGCGCCAACACCGACCGCTGGGCCTTGTCGTGGCAGCACGACCAGACCATGGTCTTGGGCGCAGCCAGCGGGCGCTTGCGTTTTGACGTGAACCAAGCCAGCGACGGCTTGTACTGGCAAGATTTTCCGCGCGGGCAGGTGGGCATCACCGAGCGTTTGTTGCACAACGACGTGGCGTGGTTTGGCGGGGCCAACCACTGGCAAGCCAGTGCGGGCATTTATACGTGGCAGACCCTGCAAGACCCGTCGTTGGCCAACATCGTGGCGCCTTACGACCGGGTGCCCAACCTGACCTGGCACAGCGCGCAACCGTTTGGTAACCAAGGGCCGGTGCAGTGGGGCTTGAGCACCGACCTCACCCGGTTTGTTCGTGCCACGTCAATTGCCAACACCACCAACGGCTGGCGCTGGGTGGGCAAACTGCGGGCCGAGCGGCAGTGGAATGCGCCGGGTGCGTACATCCGCCCGGCCTTGGCGCTGCAAGCCAGACACTACAGCTTAGACCAAGCGCTGCCGGCGGGCAGCACGCGCCACGCCGGGGCCCGCTCGGCCACGCTGCTGGTGCCCACGGCCAGCGCCGACGCGGGCTTGGTGCTCGAGCGTCAAACCCAAAGTGGCGCATGGCTGCAAACGCTGGAGCCCCGCGTGATGCTGGCGTACACGCCGTTTGTGAATCAAAGCGGGCTGCCCAAGTTTGACACCAGCGCGCAAGACTTTAATTTCTCCAGCATTTACTCGCCCTATTTGTTCAACGGTGAAGACCGCGTGGCCGACATGCAGACCCTGACGGCCGGCGTGACCTCGCGCTGGTACGACTACACCAACGGTCGCGAGGTGTTCAGCGCCGGCGCGGCGCAGCGCTACCGCCTCGCCAGCCAACGCGTGCGACTGGACGATAACCCCGCGCCATTGGATAAGAAGGTCAGCGACACGCTGCTTGGCGGGGCGTGGAACCTTGACCAGCGCTGGACCGCCGACGCGCTGATGCAGTTTGACGCCGACACCAACGACCTGACGCGCAGCACCATACGCGGGCGCTACCACCCGCGCCCGTATCACACCCTAAGCGTGGCGTACCGAAGCAACCGCCCCACCGATGGCGGCCAAACCTCTGAACTGCTTGATTTGGGCTGGCAGTGGCCGCTCAACGACGCCAGCCCGGGCGGGCCTAGTCCCGAGTCGTTGCGCGTGTACGGTGTGGGCCGAATCAACTACAGCGTGCCCGATAAACAAGTGGTCGACGCGCTGGCCGGGCTGGAGTTTGACGCGGGTTGCTGGATTGCGCGGGTGCTGCTTGAGCAGCGCCAAAACACCTCGGTGCAGTCCAACTGGCGCGTGCTGTTTCAACTTGAGCTCACCGGTTTTGCGCGCGTGGGGTCCAACCCGCTGCGCTTGCTGGGCGAGCAAATACCAGGCTATCAGGTGCTGGCGCCCGAGCGCACCACGCCCAGCCGCTGGAAGACGTATGACTGAGCACAAACATTGGGCGATCGCGTTGGCCATGCTGCTGGGCGGGGGCGGTGTGGCTTGGGCCACCACCACGACCCCAGCGGCCCAAACGGGGGACCGGGTGGTCGCCGTGGTTAACCAGCAGCCCATTACGTGGCGCGAGTGGGACCGGCGCATGCAAATGGTGCGCCAGCGTAACCCCGGGCAAGCGTTGCCTGCGGATGTTGGACAGCAAGTGCTTGAGGTGTTGGTGCAAGAGCGCGCCATGGTGCAAGAGGCACAGGCCATGGGCATTCGCGTCACCGACGACGAAGTGGCCAACGCCGAGCGGGCCGTGGCGCAACAAAACCAGCTCACCTTGTCTGCACTCAGAGACAACATGGCCCGCGACGGCATCAGCCCGCAAGCCTATGCGCAGCAGTTGCGCCAGCAATTGCTGTTGCAACGCGCGCAGGCACAAATTGCCCAAGAGCGGGTGCAGTTAAGCGAAGGCGAGGTCACGCGCTACTTGCTTACCCGTGCGCCGCGTGCCCCCGAGCGCATCGGCTTGGCCCAGTGGTTGGTGCCTACCCCCGAAGACGCCAGCCCGGCCCAGTTGGAGGCCGCGCGCCAGCGCGCCGAGCAAATCGCACAAGCCGCCAAGACTGGCACCCCCTGGGCTGAGCTGGGCGGTTTAAGCGTCGCGCCGAACGCGTCCAAGGCGCAGTCAACCGATTTGGGTTGGCGCAACACCAACGATTGGCCCGAGCTGTTTGTGCGCGCCGTGGCTGGCTTGACGCGCGGGCAGGTGAGCGAGGTGGTGCGCAGCGGTGCGGGCTTTCACGTGCTGCAGCTCACGGGTCGCGCCGCACCGGGCGTGGACTTGCACCTGACGCTAACCCAGGCGCGGCACATCTTGCTCAGGCCCACCGAGCAACTCAGCATGCCGGCCATCATGGCGCAGCTGAGCCGGTGGCGACAGCAGGTGGTGGCGGGTCAAGCCGACTTTGCCGCCCTGGCCAAAGCGCACAGCCAAGACGGCTCGGCCGCGCAAGGGGGTGATTTGGGTTGGGCGCAGCCCGGGCAGTTTGTGCCCGAATTTGAGCAAGCCATGAACACCTTGGCCGTGGGCGAGGTGAGTCAGCCTGTGGTCTCGCGCTTTGGTGTGCACTTGATTCAAGTGGTGCAGCGGCGCCAAGAGCCCATGACTGAAGCCCAACAACGTGAGTGGGCGCGCCAGCAGCTACGCGAACAACGTGCGCCCCTGGTTTACAACGCCTGGGCCACCGAGGTGCGCGCCAAGGCCTACGTTAAAGTGTTGGCACCCGACCTGTAACCGTGGTGTCGCGGCACATTCCTCGCAAGCGTTTTGGGCAACATTTTTTGCACGACGCGGCGGTGGTGGACGCCATGCTCGAGGCGGTTGGACCCAAGCCCGGCGACGCGTTACTTGAAATTGGCCCAGGCCTGGGTGCGCTAACCTCTCCCCTGCTGCAGCGCACGCCTGAACTGGTGGTGATTGAGCTGGACCGCGACTTGGCGGCCCGCTGGCAGCGCCACCCCGGGGTGGTGGTGGTGGCCGAAGACGTGTTGCGGGTTAACCTCAGCGCGCTGCCCGGGCGCACGGCGGGGCAGCGCTGGCGCGTGGTGGGCAATTTGCCGTACAACATTTCTACCCCGATTTTGTTTCACCTCATGGCACACGTGCACGGCATTGCCGACCAGCACCTGATGCTGCAAAAAGAGGTGATTGACCGCATGCTGGCTTTGCCGGCAAGCAAGGCGTATGGCCGCCTAAGCGTGATGCTGCAATGGCGCTACGCCATGCACCGGGTGCTGGACGTGCCGCCCGAGGCGTTTGACCCGCCGCCCAAGGTGCAAAGCGCGGTGGTGGCCATGGTGCCGCGCGCGCAGCCCCAAGCGCTGGACGCCGCGTGCCTGGAGGCCTTGCTTAAGGCCGCGTTTGGCCAGCGGCGCAAACTGCTGCGCCACGGGCTGGGCCCGTGGCTAGACGCACAAGGTTACGGTGGAGATTTTGACTTAATGCGGCGCGCCGAGGAGGTGCCGGCCTCGGCGTACTGGGCGCTGGCCCAAGCCATTGGGCCAACCCCAGACCCGTAGCGGCCTCTTGCGCGGACTTAGGCCGCGTTGAGCCAGTAGCCGGCGTTAAAGGGGCTGCTCATGCGCAGCGCCAGGGGGCTGACGTCAACCAGCTTGTCCGTGGGCATGGGCTCGTCCGAGGTGTCCAGGCTTACGGCGTCGTCGCTTGGGGCGCGCGCCACGGCGAACGAGTAAAAGCAGCGAAACGGCACCCGTCGCTCGCCCCAGTAATCGGCGGCGTCGCGAAAGGCGTCAAGCAGCTGTTCGCGAACTTCTTTGTCGAATTTGGGGTTGCACGGGATGTGCTCAAGCACCACCACAAAGCCAGTTTGCGGGCCGGACTTGTACACCGTGTCGGTGATGGCACCCAAGACGCCGTCGAAATTTTTGATGTGTCCGCCCTGCAACCGGTACTGGGCTACCAGCAGGTCCAGCACCTCTTGCTTGGTGTGGGCTTTGCCTAGGTTGGCGTAGAGAAAATGGTGATCCAACTGCTCGGCTGCGGACTGCAGTTGCGCCACCCGATAGGCGCGGATGGATTGCACAATGTTGGAGCGAACCGACCGAAAAAGGGTTTCCATAACCTGCAACTCTCTAAAAAACGTTGACCCCGCCGAATCAAACCTAAGTGTTAGGTTGAACACCGCCGGTTGGCGCCGGCTTTGGGGTTTTCCCGATATTCCAAACCATTATTTTGACGCTTTGGCACCAAAAATGCAAGTAAACCCTAACCCACCCCGGTGTTTAGTCTGTTCGTAGGTGGCGTCAACCGCTCAAAAGAGGCCTAAAGATTTAATGGCAGTTGTTCGGTGTTGTCGCGTGGGGCGTTGGCGTCGGCCACGGTCAGGGCTGTCATATTGACGATGCGGCGCACGGTGGCACTGGGGGTAAGAATGTGCACCGGCTTGGCCGCTCCCAGCAGCACCGGGCCAATGGCGATGTTGCCGCCTGCGGCGGTTTTGAGTAGGTTGTAGGCGATGTTGGCTGCGTCGATGTTTGGCAGCACCAGCAGGTTGGCGTCGCCGGTAAGCGGCGAGTCGGGCAGCAGCCGCAGCCGGCTGGCGCTATCGAGCGCCATGTCGCCGTGCATTTCGCCGTCCACCTCCAGCCAAGGCGCGTGAGTTTGTAGCAAGGCCAAGGTTTGCCGCATTTTGACGGCGCTGGGCTGCTCGGATTGACCAAAATTGCTGTGCGAGAGCAGCGCGGCGCGCGGGGTGATGCCAAAACGCTGCATTTCGTGGGCCGCGGCCACGGTGATTTCAGCCAGTTGCTCGGCGGTGGGGTCGTAGTTGACGTGGGTATCCACCAAAAACACCTGACGCCCGGGCAAGAGCAAGCCGTTCATGCAGGCATACACCCGCGCGTCCGGGCGCTTGCCAATCACGGGGTCAACGTAGTTGAGGTGGGCTTGGGTGGTGCCCCAGGTGCCGCAGAGCAGGCCGTCCACGTGGCCGTGCTCGAGCAGCATGGCACCAATGAGGGTGAGGCGGCGGCGCATTTCAATTTTTGCCAGTTGGGGCGTCACGCCCTTGCGTACCGTGCGTTGCAAATAGTCTTGCCAAAAGGTGCGGTAGCGCGCGTCTTGCTCCACGTTCACCACTTCGTAGTCCACGCCTTCTTGCAGCCGCAGGCCAAAGCGTTTGATGCGCTGTGCGATCACGGCGGGGCGGCCGATGAGAATGGGGTACGCCAGGGATTCGTCCACCACCACTTGGCAGGCGCGCAAGATACGCTCTTCTTCGCCTTCAGCGTAGGCCACGCGTTTGCGGCTGGCTTGCTTGGCCGCGCCAAACAAGGGCTTCATGATGGTGCCCGAGGCGAAGACGAAGGACTGCAACCGCTCGCGGTAAGCGTCAAGGTCGTCAATGGGGGTTTGGGCCACGCCGCTGCGGTGCGCGGCCTCGGCCACGGCGGGGGCAATTTTGATCATCAGCCGGGGGTCAAATGGCTTGGGGATGAGGTAATCGCGGCCAAACGACAAGGCTTCGCCCACGTAGGCGGCGGCCACCACCTCGCTTTGCTCGGCTTGGGCCAACTCGGCGATGGCGTGCACGGCAGCGATTTCCATCGCGTCGGTGATGGTGGTGGCGCCCGCGTCGAGTGCTCCGCGGAAGATGTAGGGGAAGCACAGGACATTATTC
>JALRBF010000279.1 GCA_023262365.1 Burkholderiaceae bacterium | reverse complement strand
TACGTAAAAAGTCAGCCCAAACTCGGCGCACGCGACCGCGCCTTGCTAGGCGACGCCGCCTCCCACGTGCTGCGCCTACGCCGGGGTTACGAGGCGTTGGTGCCGGCGGGTAGCGACTGGGCCACGCGCGTGGCCCACGCCGTGCAGCAAGGCGTGGACGCCCGCGCCGCCCACCCACATCATCTACCCGACTGGCTGGCCACGGCCTTGCAGGCGGCGCACCCCCAGTTTGACGCACTGGCCGCCGCCTTGCTCGAGCCCGCCCCGTTGGACCTGCGCGTCAACCTGAACCGCGCCAAGCCCGCGGCGGTGCAGGCGGCGCTGGCCGAGGCCGGGCTAACCGCCCAGCCCACCCCGCTGGCCCCGGCGGGGCTGCGCCTAACCCAGCGCGTCAACGTGCAGCGCCTACCGGCCTTTGCCCAAGGTTGGTTTGAGGTGCAAGACGAAGGCTCGCAGCTGCTTGCCCTGTTGGTGGGCGCACGCCGTGGCGAGCAAGTGGTGGACTTTTGCGCTGGCGCTGGCGGCAAAACCCTTGCCCTGACCGACGCCATGCGCGGTCAAGGCCAGTTGCTGGCGCTGGACACCTCGGCCCACCGCCTCGCGGCCATGGCGCCGCGCTTGGCCCGTGCGGGTGTGCAGGGCATGGTGCAAACCATGGCGCTTGAGGGGCTTGCCGATGCCCGCCTGCAACGTTGGCAGCGCAAAGCACACCGCGTGTTGGTGGACGCACCGTGCAGCGGCCTAGGCACGCTGCGGCGGCATCCGGGCATCAAGTGGCGGCTGCAGCCCAGCGACATCACCGCGCACGCCACCGTACAGGCGCAGTTGCTGCAGGCCGCAGCGCGTTTGGTGGCCCCGGGCGGGCGCTTGGTGTACGCCACCTGCAGCCTGCTGCCCAACGAAAACCAGGCCATCGCCCAGGCCTTCTCGGCCCAGCACCCGGCGTGGCAACCCCTGCCCGTGGCCCAAGCCTTGCCCAAATCGGTGGCCGAGCGGCTACCCAACATGGGCCCGTACCTTAGCCTTCGCCCCGACCAGCACGGGTGCGACGGGTTCTTTGCCGCCGTCTGGCAGGCCCCGGCCTAGGCGCGCAAGCCCGTACGGCGCAGGCGCCAAGGCTAGGCCAAAGCCCCCATCCCGCGTAAAATCAAACCACTACGCACGAATGCCGGTTTGGAGGAATGCATGACGGACGCCCTGGTTACTTGGGTTAGTGAGGGTTTACTTAACGCTTCGGGGTGGGAGTTGGTGGTGTACACGCTGCTCACCACGCACATGACGATTGCCAGCGTCACCATTTACCTGCACCGCCACCAGGCGCACCGGGCCCTTGATTTGCACCCCGCGGTGGCGCACGTGTTTCGGTTTTGGCTGTGGCTTACCACCGGCATGGTCACGCGCGAGTGGGTCAGCATCCACCGCAAACACCACGCCAAGTGCGAAACCCCCGACGACCCCCACAGCCCCCAAACCCGTGGCATTCGCACCGTGATGTGGCAGGGCGCCGAGCTCTACCGCGTTGAGGCCAAAAACACCGACACGGTGCAACGCTTCAGCCACGGCACCCCCAACGACTGGGTGGAGCGCAACGTCTACAGCCGCTACTCGTGGCAAGGCGTGGCCTTGTTGCTCATCGTGCAAGTTGCCGCCTTTGGCGCCTTGGGTGCCACCATTTGGGCAATTCAAATGGCGTGGATTCCGTTTTTTGCCGCCGGCGTCATCAACGGCATTGGCCACTACTGGGGCTACCGCAACTTTGAGGCCGCCGACGCCAGCACCAACGTCTTGCCTTGGGGGATTTTGATTGGTGGCGAGGAGCTGCACAACAACCACCACACCTACCCCACCTCGGCCAAGTTTTCAGTCAAACCCTTTGAGTTTGACTTGGGCTGGGTCTACATTCGCGCCCTCGCCGCCGTGGGCTTGGCCAAGGTGCGCAAAACCCCGCCCCTGCTGGTGATGCAAAAAGGCGCCACCCCGCCGGCTGACGAAAACACGCTTGAAGCGCTTATTACCCACCGCTACGCCGTAATGGCGCAGTTCTCTAAGGCCCTGCGCCGTGCCGCGCGCGACCAACTGCGCCAAGCCCAAGCCGGCGGCGCCGATGCCACCGCGCTGCAGTCGGTCAGGCGCTGGCTGCACCGCGACACGCAGCACGTGCCCGAAGCCGTGCGCCCGGCGCTTACCCAAGTGCTGCACGACAACACCGTGCTACACACCATGGCTCAAATGCGCGAAGAGCTGCGCGAGTTTTGGAGCAACACCAAGCACACCCCGGCGCAGCTGGCCGCGGCGTTGCAGCAGTGGTGCGCCAAGGCCGAGGCCAGTGGCATTGGGCCACTGCGCGAGTTCTCGCTCACGCTGCGAGCGGTGCGTATCTAAGGAGACATGCCCCGACGGGGCTTGCGCGCCCGCCAATAAAAAAGGCTCCCTAGGGGAGCCTTTTTTTGCTTCAACGCCCGGCGCGCCATGCGCCCAACGCCACGCTTACTTCAGCTTGGTTTCTTTGTAGGCCACGTGCTTGCGGGCCTTGGGGTCGAACTTAATGATCTCCAGCTTTTCGGGCATGGTTTTTTTGTTTTTCGACGTGGTGTAGAAATGCCCCGTGCCTGCGGTGGATTCGAGTTTAATTTTTTCGCGAGCGCCTTTGGTTGCCATGGCGGTGAGCTCCTTGTGGGTTAGCCGCGTGCGCGGATGTCGGCCAGCACCGCGTCGATGCCGTTTTTGTCAATCAGGCGCAAGCCGGCGTTGGAGACGCGCAAGCGCACCCAGCGGTTTTCGCTTTCAACCCAAAACCGGCGGTGATGCAGGTTGGGCAAAAAGCGACGCTTGGTTTTGTTGTTGGCGTGGGATACGTGGTTGCCCACTGCCGGCTTTTTGCCGGTCACTTCACAAACGCGTGCCATGGGGACACTCCAAAATTCGTCGGTTCACAAAGGTGGGCACGGCACCCAGCGGCACCAAGCCCAAAACCCAGCATTATAAGCCGAGATTGCCCCCCGCCGGCCCAGCTGCCCGAGCCGCCGCCGGCTAGCTGCTTTGCTGCTCCAAAAAGCGCTGCGCATCCAGCGCCGCCATGCACCCCGTGCCCGCGCTGGTAATGGCTTGGCGGTACACGTGGTCTTGCACGTCGCCGGCGGCGAACACGCCGGGCACACTGGTTTGTGTGGCCATGCCTTGCAGCCCGCTGCGCGTCACCAAATACCGGTCTTTCATGTCCAGTTGGCCGGCAAACAACTCGGTGTTGGGCTGGTGGCCAATGGCAATAAAGCAGCCTTTAAGCGACAGTTCTTCGGTGCTGCCCTCGTTACCTTTGAGCCGCACCCCGGTCACCCCGCTGGCGTCGCCCAGTACCTCGTCAAGCGTGGCGTTGAGCTTGAGCGCAATGCGGCCAGCGGCCACTTTTTCCATCAGTTTGTCTACCATGATGGGCTCGGCACGAAAGGTTTCGCGCCGATGCACCAGGTACACCTTGCTGGCAATGTTGGACAAGTACAACGCCTCTTCAACCGCGGTGTTGCCACCGCCCACCACGGCGCACACCTCGTCGCGGTAAAAAAACCCGTCGCAGGTGGCGCAGCCGCTTACCCCGCGCCCCATAAACGCCGACTCAGACGGCAACCCAAGGTACTTGGCCGAGGCCCCGGTGGCCACAATCAGCGCGTCGCAGGTGTAGGTGTCGCTGTCGCCCTTAAGGGTAAAAGGGCGCTGGCCCAGGCTTACCTCGTGAATGTGGTCAAACACAATTTGTGTGTCAAAGCGCTCGGCGTGCGCCTGAAAGCGCGCCATCAGGTCTGGCCCCAGCACGCCCTGGGCGTCGGCTGGCCAGTTGTCCACGTCGGTGGTGGTCATTAACTGGCCGCCTTGGGCCATGCCCGTAATGAGCATGGGCTTAAGGTTGGCGCGGGCGGCGTAAACGGCGGCGGTGTACCCGGCGGGGCCGGATCCAAGAATGAGTACGTTGGCGTGAGGCATGCGGCAATTGTAGTCAGTGCGCTTGCATAATAGAGCGCGTATGGCTTTCTCTTTGGACGTTCTCACCGGCACGCACGAGCGTGCGCGCGGCGCGTTTCGCTTTGCCCGCGAGCTCGCCTTAGCCGCCGGCGCCTTGTGGCTGGTGTTGTGGTGGGTGGCGCTGCTTACCTACTCGGTTAACGACCCGGCGTGGTCCACCTCGGGGCGCACCGCCGTGGCGGGCAACGGCTTTGGCGCCGTGGGCGCTTGGGTGGCCGACCTCAGTTACTTTGTGCTGGGCTACTCGGTGTGGTGGCTGGTGTTGGCGGCCAGTTGGCGCTGGCTGCGCCTGGTGCGCCGCTGGGCGCGGGCGCCGCTGCAGCCCCCGGCCTCGCGGCGCTGGCGCCGGCTGGGCTTGGCGTTGATGGTGCTCAGCAGCGCCGCGCTCGAGTGGTCGCGTCTGCACAGCCTAGACGCCGTACTGCCCGACCGCGCCGGTGGCCTGGTGGGCGTGTGGTTGGGGCAGGGCGCGCTGTGGTTATTTGGCTTTACCGGCTCGGCGCTGGTGCTGCTGGCGCTGTGGCTGCAAGGGCTGGCGTGGTGGCTTAACTTTCGCTGGGCCGGGTTGGCCGAGCGGGTAGGGCTGGGGTGTACGCGTGCGTGGCAGCGCCTGCGCCTAACCCGCGAGCAGCGCGAAGACGAGCGCATTGGCCAGCAAGCCTTGGCCGAGCGCCAACGCGAGGCACCGGCCGACACGGGCGTGGAGCCCACCCTAACCGCCGCCCCGATTGTGATTGAACCGGTGCAAGTGGCGGTGGCGCCCAGCGCGCGCGTGGCCAAAGAATCGCAACAAGCGCTGTTTGACGAGCCGGTGCAAGGCACCGCGCTGCCGCAGGTTGGCTTACTTGACAAAGCCAACGCCAGCGCGCCCACCGTCTCGGCCGACACGCTGGAGATGACCAGCCGGTTGATTGAGAAAAAGCTCAGCGACTTTGGCGTGGAGGTTAAGGTGGTGGCCGCGGCGCCTGGGCCGGTTATTACGCGCTACGAAATCGACCCCGCCGTGGGCGTCAAGGGTGCGCAAATTGTGAATTTGGCGCGCGACTTGGCGCGCTCACTCAGTTTGGTCTCGATTCGGGTCATCGAGACCATACCCGGCAAAAGCTGCATGGCGCTTGAGTTGCCCAACGCCAACCGCCAAACCATTCGTCTCAGCGAAATCTTAGGCTCCAGCCCCTACCACGAAAGCAAATCGCTGCTCACCATTGGCTTGGGCAAAGACATCGTGGGCCACCCCGTGGTGGCCGACCTAGCCAAAATGCCGCACTGCTTGGTGGCCGGCACCACCGGCTCGGGCAAGTCGGTGGGCATCAACGCCATGATTTTGAGCCTGCTGTACAAGGCCGACCCGCGCGACGTGCGCCTGCTGCTCATCGACCCCAAAATGCTTGAGATGAGCGTGTACGAGGGCATACCGCACCTGCTCGCCCCGGTGGTAACCGACATGCGTCAAGCCGCCCACGCGCTGAACTGGTGCGTGGCCGAAATGGAGCGTCGCTACAAGCTCATGTCCAAGCTCGGCGTGCGCAACCTCGCGGGCTACAACGCCAAGATCGATGAGGCCGCCGCCAAGGAAAAGTTCATCGACAACCCCTTTAGCCTCACGC
>JALRBF010000254.1 GCA_023262365.1 Burkholderiaceae bacterium | reverse complement strand
GTTCGAGAACTCTTCCATGAACGTGTCGGTGTGGCTGCCAATGCGGTCAACCACGGTAGAGAAGCGGTTGTACCCTAGCACCGCGGGAATGGCGGCAAATAGGCCGATGGCCGTGGCCACCAGTGCCTCGGCAATGCCGGGAGCCACGGTAGCCAGCGTGACTTGCTGCAACGACGCCAGCCCGGTGAAGGCGTGCATGATGCCCCACACGGTACCAAACAGGCCAATGTAGGGCGCCACCGACGCCACCGAGCCCAAGAACGAGAGCTTGGACTCCATGGCGTCCATTTCGCGTTGCGCGCTGGCACGCATGGCACGCTGGGCGCCTTCGAGCAGGGTGCTGATTTCGTGAATACGGCGCTCACGCAGCTTGGCGTATTCGCGCATGCCCGCGGCAAAGGTGCGCTCCATGGGGCCGGCTTGGCTGCCTTGCTGCAGCGCGTGGGCGTATAAGTCGTTGAGGCTGGCGCCTGACCAAAAGCTGGCTTCAAAACGCGCGTTGTCGGCTTGGATTTTGCGCAGCGACAGGCCTTTGCCAATGATGACGGCCCAGCTTGCCACCGACAAGCCAAGCAGCAGCAACACCACCGCTTGAACAACCGTGCTGGCGTTGAGCAGCAAGTGGACGATGGACAAATCTTGGTTCATGTGTTGAGGGCCTCCATAAGAATGCGTGGCATGCGAGTGGCCTGCACGCGTTGCGCGTTAACCCAGCCTAGACGCAAAGTGGTGTCGCACAGCGCGGCGGTGGATTGGGCGTGGCTTAGGCTTTGGTGCAGGTTGACGCTGGCGCCGCCCACGCGTGTAACGGTGGTGGTGACGTGCAGCGCGTCATCGAGTTTGGCCGGTGTATGGTAACGCACGTGCATGTCGCGCACGACGAACATGCCGCCGTGCGTGTGCTTGAGCTGCGCTTGAGAAAAGCCCAGCGCGCGCAGCCATTCGGTGCGGGCACGTTCAAAAAATTTAACGTAGTTGGCAAAAAAAACCACGCCGCCGGCGTCGGTGTCTTCCCAGTAAATGCGTATGGGCCAATGATGCAACCGGCTCATGCCAGCGATTCCAAACGCAACAGGGCTTCTTGCCAGTCGTCCATGCTGCTGGCCAGGGACAGCCGCACAAAGTGGTGGGTGTGGCGTTGACCAAAATCGCGGCCAGGGGCCAATGCCACCTGGGCGCGTTCGAGTAGGGCAAAGGCCAACGCCCAACTGCCGGCCTCGGCCGTTTGGGCAATGCCCAGACGCTGGCACAGGCCACGGCAGTTGGCCCATATGTAAAACGCGCCGTCGGGCGCCACGGGCACGTCAAGCCCCACGGCTTGTAGGCGTGGCAGCACGGCGTCGCGGCGGTGCTGCAGGTCAAGGCGGCGTTGTTCGTACCACGCGAGGCTGCTTGGCTCAAAGCAAGCCAGTGCGGCGCGCTGGCTGAGCGTGCTGGGGCAGATGTAGAGGTTTTGCGCGAGCTTTTCTACCGCAGGTACCAGCCGCTCGGGCAGCACCAACCAGCCCAGGCGCCAGCCGGTCATGCCAAAGTATTTGGAAAAGCTGTTGACGCTGATGACGTGCTCGGCCAACTCGGGCGCCAAGGCCAACGCGGTGCGGCCGTAGGCCGGGTCAAAGCTCAGCCCTGTATAAATTTCGTCGGCCAGCAGCAGGCCGTGGCGCTGCCGCACCACCTGCGCCAGGCGTTCGAGTTCGTCCCAGTTGAGTGAGGTGCCGGTGGGGTTGGAGGGCGAGGCCAGCAGCAAGGCGCGGGTGCGCGCGCCCCAGGCCTGGGCCACTTGCTCGGCGGTGGGTTGGTAGCGTTGCTCGGGCGGGCAGTCCAGCGCCACCGCTTGCCCGCCCACGGCGTGCACAAAGTTGCGGTTGCAGGGGTAGCTGGGGTCGGGTATCAACACCTCGTCGTCTTGGCCCACCAGCGCCAGACACGCCAGTTGCAGTGCGGCCGACGCCCCGGCGGTGACCACCACGCGCGAGGGCGAGACCGTAACGCCGTGGTGCTGGGTGTACCACTGGGCAATGCGCTGGCGCAGCTCGGGCAGGCCCAGCGCGGCGGTGTAAGGCAGCGCGCCGTCTTGCAGCGCCTGCGCGGCGGCTTGCCGCACCGCCGGGGCGGCGCCGTGGTCGGGCTCGCCAATGTTTAGCCGCACCACGCGCCGGTGGTGGGCGCCGGGTTGCACGGCCAATTGGTTGGCCAGTTGGTCGGCGGCTTTGCCGACTTCCATCACGTAAAACGGGTCAATGTGCGCGTTGCGCGGGGCCAATCGCCAAGCGTTGGGTGGGGTGGGTGCCTGGGCCAGGCTCATGCGGCCATCTCCAGTGGCCTCAAGGTTTGCGCCAGGGGGTGGAGTACCCCGTTAATAAAGCGATGGCCGTCGGTGCCCCCAAACGCTTTGGCCAGCTCAATGCATTCGTTAAGCACCACGCGGCAAGGCACCTCAAGCATGTGGGTCAGTTCGTACGCGCCTATCCACAGCACCGCGTGCTCAATGGGCGAGACCTCGGCCACCGGACGGTCAAGGTGCGGGTGCAGGGCGTCGTCCAGCGCGTCGCGCTGTGCCAGGCAGCCGCTTACCAAGGCGTCAAAGTGTTCGGCGTCGGCCTTGTGAAAACCCGCCAGCCCCGAGGTGTAGAGCGCGGCCTCCTGGCTGTTTTGTTGGCCCACCAGCGCCTGGTACAGGGCTTGCACGGCAAAGGCCCGTGCCCGCGCGCGTGCCGAGGGGGTGCCTTTTTTACCGGTGGCGTTCATGCTCAGTCCAGGTCTTCGAGCAGCATGGCCAACTCCACGGCCAGGTTGGCCGCGTCTTGGCCTTTGGCTTGTACCCGGGCTTGGGCTTGGGCCAGGTCTTCGGTGGTGAGCACGGCGTTGGCAATGGGTAACTGGTGCGCCAGGCTTACTTGCATGATGCCGCGCGCGGACTCGTTGGCCACCAGTTCAAAGTGGTAGGTTTGGCCGCGAATCACGCAGCCCAGGGCAATCAAGGCGTCGTACCGGTCGCTACGGGCCATGGCCTGTAAGGCCAAGGGCAACTCGAGTGCACCGGGCACCTCCACCACCTCAATGTCGCTGGCGGCCACGCCCAAGGCCAGCAACTGCGTGCGCGCGGCTTGCAGCAGCGCGTGGGTGATGTCGGCGTTGAAGCGGGCTTGGGCCATGCCAATCACCAGGCCGTCGCCGTTGAGCCCTGCAGGGGTGGGTAGGCTGGTTTGCATCATGGTTGGCTCTCGGGTTGGGTGAGGTGGCCGCAGACTTCAAGGCCGTAGCCCGTCATGCTGGGTAGGCGGCGTGGGGTACCCAGCAATTGCATGCGTTGCACCCCCACGTGGCGCAAAATTTGCGCGCCAATGCCGTAGCTGCGCAAATCCATGCCGCCGCGTTCGGGGCCGTGTGAGGCGCGCGCGCGGCCTTCAAATTGTGCAATGAGCTGCGGCGCCGATTCGCCTGCGTTAAGCAACACCGCCACGCCTTGCCCTTGGGTTTGCAAGTGGCGCAGGCTGGCGTCAAGTGGCCACGAGTGCATGGTGCGCCCGGTCTCTAGCGCATCCAGCAGCGACAACGGCTCGTGCACGCGCACCGGCACCACATGCTCAGCCTGCCACTGGCCGCACACCAGTGCCAGGTGCACGCCGCCGCCAAGTAGGTCGCGAAACAAATGGGCCTCAAACCGGCCGTGGGCGGTGTGCAGCGGCCGTTGGCCCAAGGGCTCGAGGAGGGTTTCGTGGCGGCTGCGGTGTTCGATGAGGTCGGCAATGGTGCCAATGCGGAGCCCGTGCGTGGCGGCAAAGCGTTGCAAATCGGGCAACCGGGCCATGGTGCCGTCGTCGTTCATGATTTCGCAGATGACCGCCGCCGGGGTG
>JALRBF010000234.1 GCA_023262365.1 Burkholderiaceae bacterium | reverse complement strand
CCGCCCGCCGGCGGTTGTGGCATTGGCATCGACCGGCTCATGATGCTGCTGACCGACAGCCCCAGCATTCGCGACGTCATCTTGTTTCCGGCGCTGCGCCGCCAAAACTAAACGCGCCCAAACGCGCGCGCCGGCCCCGTCGGCAGCGGTGGCGGGGGCGGTAGCGCTAGGGCCCCCACATAAACACGCACGGCGTCTCGGGCGCGGCCCAGGCGTGGCGGCGCCACTGCGCCACGCTGGCCAAGCGCACCTGCGGCTGCTGCCCCAGGTTGGCCGCCAGCGCCAGCCGTGTGCTGGGCTGCAGGTGTTGCAGCAAGTCGCCCAGCAGCGCGGCGTTGCGGTAGGGGGTTTCAATGCACACCTGAGTTTGGCCCAGGCGCAACGCGGTTTGCTCGAGCGTGCGCAGCTGCGCTGCGCGGGCCGTGCCGGTGGGCAAGTAGCCCACAAAGGCAAAGTGCTGGCCGTTGAGCCCGCTGGCCGCCAGCGCCAGCGTAATCGACGACGCCCCGGGCAGCGGCTGCACCGCCACGCCCAGCGCGTGTGCGGCGCGCACCACCGAGGCGCCGGGGTCGGCCACGGCGGGCAAGCCGGCCTCGCTTGCCAGCCCCATGTCGTGCCCTTGCAAGGCCGGGGCCAGCAGCGCGCGTGCGGCCTCGTCCAGCGCCGCGTTGGGTTGGTGGTCGCCGTGTTTGTGCGCGGCGCGTGGCAATTCGGCAATGGTCATGGCTTGCAGCGGCGCGGCCAGCGGCTGTTCGGCGGCCACACGCTGCAAAAAGGCACGCGTGGATTTGGCGCTCTCGCCTATCCAGTGCGTCAGCTTGGCCGCTTGGGCAAGTGTGGCGCCAGGCAGCACCTGCGCCAGCGGCTGGGGGGTTTGCTTAAAGTCAAGCGGCGTGGGCACCAGCCACAGCGTGCCGCGCGGGCTCGTCATGGCAGGGTGTAGCCGGCTTGGCGCAGCATGGCGGCGGTGCGTATCAGCGGCAGGCCCACAATGGCGGTGGGGTCGTCGCTGTCCATGGCCTCAAGTAGGGCAATGCCCAGCCCTTCGGTTTTGGCGCTGCCGGCGCAGTCGTAGGGTTGCTCGGTGTGCAAGTAGCGTTCAATGGTCTGTCGCGTCAGCGGCCTAAAGCGCACCGCCACGTCGGCGCACGCCTGCCACTGCCCCGCTGGGCCCACCAACGCCACGGCGGTATGAAACACCACCGTTTGCCCCTGCATGGCCAGCAGTTGCGCCACGGCGCGCGCGTGGGTGTGCGGTTTGCCCAGCGGCTGGCCATTTAGGTTGGCCACTTGGTCGCTGCCCAACACCCAGGCCGCCGGGTGTTGCGCCCCTACCGCTTGGGCTTTGGCCAGCGCCAGACGCTCGGCCAATGGCTTGGGCGCTTCGCCCGGCTGCGGGGTTTCGTCCACCTCGGGCGCCACTTGGGTAAACGGCAGGCCCAAGCGCCCCAGCAGCTCGGCGCGGTAGCGCGACGTTGAGCCCAAAATCAGCGGCGGGGCAGCGGCGGGTGGCATGCCGGTATTGTCTTACACTCGGGCGCCATGGCCGACGCCGCCCCGCACCACCTAAGCCATTTGGCGCTCGATTCGCTGCCCGATACCGGCTGGCAAGGGCAGGGCACGCTGCCGCTTACCGCGCTGCCCCGGTTGGCCGCCGAGCTGCACACGTCCAGTGGCGCGGTGCAGTGGGCGCTTACTTTGTCACGCCAACCAGGGGGCGATGGTCGCCCCCAGTGGTGGCTGCACGTGCAGGCCGACGGCCCGCTGCAGCTGGTGTGCCAGCGCTGCATGCAGCCCATGAACTGGACGCTGCACGTGACCCAAGCCTACCGCTTTGTGCCCACCGAGGCCGAGGCCGAAGCCCAAGACGCCGAGGCCGAAGAAGACGTGCTGGCCTGGCAACCCACGCTGGACGCGCTGGCCTTGCTCGAAGACGAGGCGCTGCTGGCGCTGCCAGCGTTTGCGGTGCACGCCAAGGGCACGCCGGGCTGCCAGCCGCCCGCCCAGGCCAGCGACGCTCAGGTGCCACACCCCTTTGCCGCGCTGGCGGCGCTGCGCAAGGGGTAGGCGAGCCCCGCCGGGCAGCCTATAATACCGGGTTTACCCGCCACCAAGGCGGGCTTGGCGCGCGGCGCCAATTCACCGCTTAAGGAATCCTTCCATGGCTGTTCAGCAAAACAAAAAATCGCCGTCTAAGCGCGGCATGCACCGTTCGCACAACGCACTGGTTGAGCCCGGCACGGCCATTGAGCCCACCACGGGCGAGGTGCATCGCCGTCACCACATCAGCCCCAACGGTTTTTACCGTGGGCGCCAAGTGGTTAAGCCCAAAAACGCCGATTGATACCCGCTGGCCTTGGGCACCGCAGCGGTGCGTAAGGCGTAACGCTTGATGGGTTCAACCGCTTCTGCCGCTGCCATCACGCTGGCGGTTGATGTCATGGGTGGCGACGCCGGCGCCACGGTTACCCTGCCCGCCTGCCACACCTTTTTGCAGCAGCATCCGCAAGCGCGGCTGCTGCTGGTGGCGCCGCCACACGTGGCCGCGGCGCAAGGCCCGCTGGCCCAGCACCCACGGGTGCAGTGGGTGGCCGCCACCGAGGTCGTGGCCATGGACGACCCCATTGAAGTGGCGCTGCGGCGCAAAAAAGACTCCACCATGCGCGTGGCCGTGGCCCAGGTGCAGCAAGGCGCCGCGCAAGTGGCGGTCTCGGCGGGCAACACCGGCGCGCTCATGGCGATTTCGCGCTACCTGCTCAAAACCCTGCCGGGTATTGACCGCCCGGCCATCGCCACCCAAATGCCCAACGTCAAAGGCGGCGCCACCACGGTGCTCGATTTGGGCGCCAACGTTGACTGCGAACCCGCACACTTGCTGCAGTTTGCTCTACTGGGCTCGGCCCTGGTGCAGGCCAGCACCGGCGAGGCGCAGCCCAGCGTTGGGCTGCTAAACATTGGCGAAGAGCTAATTAAGGGTGGCGAAGTGATTAAGCAAGCCAGCGTGCTGTTGCGCGACGCGGCGCAGCACAACGACCTTAACTTCGTGGGCAATGTGGAAGGCAACGACATTTTTAAGGGCAGCGTTGACATCGTGGTGTGCGACGGCTTTGTGGGCAACGTGGCGCTTAAGGCCAGCGAGGGGTTGGCGGCAATGGTTTCGGCCATGATTCGCCAAGAGTTTGCGCGCACCTGGCTAACCAAGCTGGCTGCTTTGGTGGCCATGCCGGTGCTCTCCCGCTTTAAGGCGCGGGTTGACCACCGCCGCTACAACGGCGCGGCCTTGCTGGGCTTGCGCGGGCTGGTGTTTAAAAGCCACGGCAGCGCCGACGCCGCGGCCTTTGCCTACGCGCTGGCGCGCGCCCACGACGCCGTGCAACACAACCTGCTCAATGGCGTGCAACAGCGTTTGACGCACGCCGCCGGGGTGCTGCAGGCCGCCGCCCAGCCGCTGGACGCCGCGGCATGAGCGCCGCGCCCTACGCCCGCTTAATTGGTACCGGCAGCGCACTGCCCGCGCGGCGCGTAACCAACGCCGACTTGGTGGCCGAGTTGGCCGCCAACGGCATTGAAAGCAGCGACAGCTGGATCACGGAGCGCACCGGCATTGCCGCGCGCCACTTTGCCGATGCCAACACCCACGCCAGCACGCTGGCCGTGCAAGCCGCACGCGCCGCGTTGCAAAGCGCTGGGGTGGCCGCGGCCGACGTTGATTTGATTGTGGTGGCCACTTCCACCCCCGACATGGTGTTTCCCTCCACCGCGTGCATCGTGCAGCACGCCTTGGGCGCCAACGGCGGCGCGGCCTTTGACGTACAAGCCGTGTGCTCGGGGTTTGTCTACGCCGTCTCGATTGCTCAGGCCATGCTGTGCGCGGGCTCGGCACGCCGCGCGCTGGTCATTGGCGCCGAGGTGTTTTCGCGCATCCTTGATTTTTCTGACCGCACCACCTGCGTGCTTTTTGGCGACGGCGCCGGCGCCGTGCTGCTCGAAGCCGGCAACGCCCCCGGCATATTGGCCACCGACTTGCACGCCGATGGCCGACACGTGGATATTCTTTGCACGCCCGGCACCGTATCGGGCGGGCAGGTGCTGGGCAGCCCGCTGCTGCGCATGGACGGGCAAGCTGTGTTCAAACTCGCCGTGGGGGTGCTCGAGCAATCGGCGCGCACGGTGTTGCAAAAGGCCGGCCTAAGCAGCAACGAGTTGGATTGGTTTATTCCGCACCAGGCCAACATACGCATCATGCAAAGCACAGCGCGCAAGTTGCAACTGCCTTTAGACAAAGTGGTGGTCACCGTGGACCAACACGGCAACACCTCGGCGGCCTCCATTCCGTTGGCGCTGGATGTCGCCATGCGCGACGGCCGCATTCAACCCGGGCAGCATGTGTTGCTCGAAGGCGTGGGCGGCGGCTTTACCTGGGGCTCGGTGCTGTTGCGCACCACCTAAAGCCAGCGCCCCCATCCACAAGGACGCAGCAATGAAACCTTTTGCCATGGTGTTTCCGGGTCAAGGCTCGCAGTCGGTGGGCATGCTCGGTGCGTGGGCCGACCACCCCGAGGTGCAGCACACGCTGCAGCAAGCCAGCGACGCCTTGGGCGAAGATTTGGCGGCCCTCATCGCCAACGGCCCGGCCGAGGCGCTGGCCTTAACCACCAACACCCAGCCGGTGATGCTGGCCGCCGATGTGGCCATTTACCGTGCTTGGCAAGCCAGCGGTGGGCCCGAGCCCGCCGTACTTGCCGGCCATTCGCTGGGCGAATACGCCGCTTGGGTGGTGGCGCAAAGCCTTAACCTGTCCGACGCCGTGCGCCTGGTGCGCTTGCGCGCGCAAGCCATGCAGCAAGCCGTGCCGGTGGGCCAAGGCGCCATGGCCGCGGTGCTGGGCCTACCAGCCGAGCGTGTGGTGCAGGTGTGCCAGGCGGTGCAAGCCAGCATGGCCGCTGGGCAGGTGGTGCAGGCGGTGAACTTTAACGACCCTAGCCAAACCGTTATTGCCGGCAGCGCCGAGGCCGTGGCGCAGGCCACCCAAGCGCTCAAAGATGCCGGGGCCAAGCGCGCGCTGCCGTTGCCGGTTTCGGCGCCGTTTCACTCCAGCCTCATGCAGCCCGCAGCCGAGGCCTTGGCTGAGGCACTGGCGCAGCTGCCCGTGGCGCCGCCGCGTATACCCGTGGTTAACAACGTGGACGTGGCGCAAGTGACTGAGCCCGCGGCCATACGCGATGCGCTGGTGCGCCAAGCCGCGCAGCCGGTGCGCTGGGTGGCGTGCGTGCAAGCCATGGCCGCGCAAGGGGTGCAGGTGCTGGCCGAGTGCGGCCCGGGCAAGGTGCTTACCGGTTTTGGCAAGCGCATCGCGCCCGAGCTGGTGTCGCTGTCGCTGGCGCAACCGACAGGAATGGATGAACTAAGGGAGAACATGCAATGAGTCAGTCCACATACGATTTTTCAAATCGGGTGGTGCTCGTCACCGGCGCTTCGCGCGGCATTGGGGCGGCCATTGCCGCGGCCTTTGCCGCCCAAGGGGCCAAGGTGGTAGGCACGGCCACGTCCCCCGCAGGCGCCGAGGCCATTGGCCAAACCTTAAGCGCCAGCGGTGGCGCAGGGGTCGTCTTTAACGCCGCACAGCCCGAAGCGGCCGAGGCGCTCATGAATGAGGTGCTTGCCCGCCATGGCCGCGTCGACGTGCTGGTTAACAACGCCGGCATCACCCGCGACACCTTGGCCATGCGCATGAAAGACGACGACTGGAGCGCCGTGCTTGAGACCAACTTGGCTGGCGTGTTTCGCGCCTGCCGCGCCGCGCTCAAGCCCATGATGAAGCAGCGCGCCGGGCGCATCATCAATGTCACCTCGGTGGTGGGCGCCAGTGGCAACCCCGGCCAAGCCAATTACGCCGCCGCCAAGGCCGGCGTGGCGGGCATGACGCGTGCGCTGGCGCGCGAAATCGCCAGCCGTGGCATCACCGTTAACTGCGTGGCGCCCGGCTTTATTGAAACCGACATGACCGCCTCGCTGCCCCAAGCGCAGCAAGAGGCGCTGCTGACGCAAATCCCCATGGGCCGCCTAGGCCACGGGGCTGACATCGCGCACGCCGTTACGTTTTTGGCCAGCGACCAGGCCGGTTACATCACCGGGCAAGAATTGCACGTCAATGGCGGCATGTTCATGGCATAAGCCGTCTATTAGCAACAAAAAGAGCCGTTTTAGGGGTCATCCCGAGGGGGCGCGAAAGCGCCCGCCGGGTCGCTAGAATGGCAATCCGTTTTCCAACCACCCGCAGAGGGCATCATGAGTGACATTGAGGCACGCGTTAAAAAAATCATCGCCGAGCAACTGGGCGTCGAAGAGGGGCAAGTGACCAACGAAAAAGCGTTCGTCGCCGACCTGGGTGCCGATTCGCTGGACACCGTGGAGTTGGTGATGGCCTTGGAGGACGAGTTTGGAATTGAGATTCCCGACGAGGACGCCGAAAAAATCACCACCGTTCAGCAGGCGATCGATTACGCCACCACCCACCAAAAGGCCTGATCACGCATGGCGCGACGCCGTGTGGTGGTCACCGGGCTGGGGTGCATAAGCCCGGTTGGCAACACCGTCGCCGAGGCTTGGCGCGCGCTGTGCGCCGGGCAAAGCGGCATTGCACCCATTACCCAATTCGACGCGTCCGCCTTTGCCTGCCAAATCGCGGGCGAGGTGAAGGGTTTTGATATTGAATCGGTGATGCCCGCCAAAGAGGCGCGCACCATGGACCGCTTCATCCACTTTGGGGTGGCGGCTGCGGCGCAGGCCATTGAAGACGCTGGCTTGCCGCAGGGCGAGGCGCTTGACGACGACACCGCCGAGCGCATCGGCTGCCTGATTGGCTCGGGCATTGGTGGCCTGCCCATGATTGAGGCCACCCACACCGAATACACCAACCGCGGGCCACGCCGCATTTCGCCGTTTTTTGTGCCTGCCTCCATCATCAACATGGTTGCCGGCCATGTGTCGATGCGCTACGGCTTTAAGGGCCCCAATTTGGCGGTGGTGACGGCCTGCACCACGGGGCTGCACAGCATTGGC
>JALRBF010000074.1 GCA_023262365.1 Burkholderiaceae bacterium | reverse complement strand
GGATAAAACGTACTGCGCGTGCCGCAGCGTTGGCCGTAGGCCTGGCGAAACACCGCTTGCGCCTGGGCCCAGCGCGCATCGGCGGGCACCGCTTCGGGTGCCAAAGCCCAGCCCTGCGCCAACGCCTTGGCCAATAACTGCAACGCCCCATGGCCTATCCATTGCCGAATCGAGGCGTCATCCACACCAGCCAAACCCAAGGCTTGCAAGGTGTCGTTGGTCGCGTCCGCAATCTCCGGGGCGGTATCGAGCAACGTCCCGTCAAGGTCAAACAGCACCAAATCAAGCGCCACGGCGACGTCGCTCGAGCATACGCCACACAAACGGCGTAAAAATCAACTGCATGGCCAATTCCATTTTGCCGCCTGGCACCACAATGGTATTGGCGCGCGACATCCAGGCGTCGTGAATCATGCCCAGCAAGTACGGAAAGTCGATGCCTTTGGGGTTGGCAAATCGAATCACGCAAATGCTCTCATCGGCAGTGGGAATGTCGCGGCTGATGAAGGGGTTAGAGGTATCCACCACCGGCACGCGTTGAAAATTTACGTGGGTGTAGCCAAATTGCGGACATATGTAGTGCACGTAGTCAGGCATACGGCGCAAAATGGTGTCAGTTACTGCCTCGGCACTGTAGCCGCGCTGGGTTTTGTCCCGAATGATTTTTTGAATCCACTCCAAGTTAATCACCGGCACCACTCCAATCAGCAAGTCAGGGTACCGCGCAATGTTCACCGTATCGGTAACCACCGCGCCATGCAAACCCTCGTAAAACAGCATATCGGTGTTGGCTGGTAGCTCTTCCCACGCGGTGAAGGTGCCAGGCGGTTGGTTATGCGGCGCGGCCTCTTGCTCGTTGTGCAAGTATTTGCGGGTGCGACCGGTGCCGTGGGCGCTGTACGAACGAAACAAACCCTCAAGTTCTTCGAGCAAATTGGTGTCGGGCCCAAAATGGCTGAAATGGGTGTTACCACTGGCTTCGGCTTGTGCCTGCCTTTGCTTCATTTCGGCCCGGTCGTAGCGATGAAAACTGTCGCCCTCAATCAACGCCGCATGCACCGCTTCGCGGCGAAAAATGTTTTCAAAGGTGCGCGTGACAGTGGAGGTGCCCGCCCCGGACGAGCCGGTGATGGCAATAATGGGATGCTGAACCGACATCTTGACCCCCTAATCTCTGAACAGCCCACGCGTGGTAAATAACGGCGTGTGGCTTTGGTTGTTCACCGGCTCGTTGTGATACGACTCGATGCGCTGTACCTCAAGCCGGGCCCCAAACACCACCCCAATGCGCTGGTGCAATTGTTCAGGCACCACCTCAAGCATCGGTGCCCGACCCGTCGAGCACGAGGCACCAGCCTGGGTCATGATCATCGCCATGGGGTTGGCTTCGTACAACAAGCGCAGCCGCCCCGGCTTGGTGGGGTCTTTGGTGTCACGTGGATACATGAACACACCTCCGCGCATCAATATCCGATGCGCCTCGGCCACCATGCTGGCAATCCAGCGCATATTAAAGTCCTTGCCTCTTGGGCCGGTACTGCCCTGTAAGCACTCGTCCACGTAGCGCTTAATGGGCGCCTCCCAAAAGCGGCTGTTCGAAGCGTTGATGGCGAACTCCTGCGCTTCGGGCGGCACCTGCAAGTTGCGATGCGTGAGACGAAACTCACCCGTGCCGGGCTCCAGCGTAAAACCTTGCACCCCGTTGCCCACGGTAAGCACCAGCATGGTGGTTGGGCCGTAAATGGCGTACCCGGCCGCCACTTGCTCGCTACCAGGCTGCAAAAAATCCTCGGCTTGTACGTCGCGCTGTCCAGCCACAACGGCCGCGGGCGCGCGCAGCACCGAAAAAATACTGCCTACTGAGACGTTGACATCGATGTTGCTCGAACCATCCAGCGGGTCAAACACCAGCAAGTATTTGCCCCGTGCGTATTGGGGTGGAATCGCATAAGGCTGGGCCATCTCTTCTGAGACCATGCCGGCCAAGTTACCCGACCATTGCGTGGCATCAATGAAGGTTTGGTTACTCAATACGTCCAAGGCCTGCTGCACCTCGCCCTGCACGTTGGTTCCCCCTGCCACGCCGCTTTCATGGTCAACCAACCGGCCAAACGCCACCGCGCGGGCAATGACCTTGCAAGCGTTGGCCACATCCAGCAACAAACCATTGAGGGCACCACTGGCTTGCGGGTAGCGCCGACGCTCCTCAATCAGGTACTGCGTAAGCGTGGGGCGTTGAAGGTTGGGCATGGTGTCAAGTTATCCTAACGCGACTGGCCCTGCATGACCCAACGGTTCAAGCCGTCAACGGTCACGCCTGCCAAACTGGGCAGCACCTGCAACGCGTGTGAAAAGTCTTGATGCGCGGTAAACGCCGTGGGCGTGATGATGACGTGTGCCATACCCGCCGCGCGCGCGGCCTGCAAGCCGTTGCTTGAGTCTTCAAACGCCACGCACCCTGATGCGGGCACACCAAGGCGTTGCAGCGTTTGCTCGTACACCATGGGATCGGGCTTTTTTTTGCGCGCCGTCGAGGCGTCTTCAATGACGGCAAACCGGGCGCCCCAATCTTCACCCACGGCGCGTCGCATCAACGCGGCAATGTTTACCGGCGAGGTGGTGGTGGCGATGGCCAGTTTCAGGTTTCGCTTAAGCGCTTCGTCCATCAGGGCCAGCACCCCAGGGCGAAGCGTCACGGCACCGTCGTGCACCGCCGCCTCGTACGAAGCAGTCTTGAGGTCGTGCAAACGCTGGATGCGGTCTTGCAGCGCGCCTTCGAGGTCGGTAACCTCAGGGTGCGCTTCTTGCCAATAGGCATGCAAGCGTTCTTTGCCACCCGAGATGTCGAGCAACCGGGTGTACGTGGCGACGTCCCAGTGCCAATCCAAACCGTCCTCGGCAAAGGCTTGGTTAAACGCCTGGCGATGTACCTCCTCGGTATCGGCCAAGGTGCCGTCCACGTCAAAAACCAGCGCCCCAATGGTGGGATGCGTCATGTTTGCTCTCCGGATACTTGGAACACGCGACTGGCCAGTATGTCACTGGGTTCAATGGTGCATAAACGTTGCGCGTCCAGCGCCACGTCTTGGGCTTGAAATAAGCGGCTGGCCTGGCGCAGCCGCGCCCGCTCCAGGGCATTGCGGAGGCTACGGGCGTTGGCAAAGTGTGGCTGCGTCATGCGCCGCTCAATGTAGGCGCGCAGCACGTCAGTGGCACCCTCGCCCAGGCGGTAGCTTTGCTCATTGAGTATGCGCTGGGCGATGGCCAGCAGTTCATCGGCGGTGTAATCCGGAAAATCCAAATGGTGCGCAATGCGCGAATTCATGCCCGGATTGCTTTGAAAAAATGTCTCCATGCGGTCTTTGTAGCCAGCCACAATCACCACCAAATCGTCGCGTTGGTTCTCCATGACTTGCAACAAAATCTCTATCGCCTCCTGGCCGTAGTCGCGCTCGTTTTCGGGCTTGTACAGGTAGTAGGCCTCGTCAATAAACAACACCCCACCCATGGCTTTTTTGAGTACTTCGCGGGTTTTGGGTGCCGTGTGGCCAATGTACTGGCCCACCAAGTCGTCACGCGTGACGGCCACCAAGTGGCCTTGGCGCACGTAGCCCAGGCGGTGCAAAATTGCCGCCATGCGCAGCGCCACCGTGGTTTTGCCAGTGCCCGGATTGCCGGTGAAGCTCATGTGCAAGCTGGGTGACTGGGTTTGCAAGCCGTGCTGGGCGCGCAGCCGGTCAATCACCAGCAGCGCGGCAATGTCGCGCACGCGGGTCTTAACCGGTTGCAGTCCAACCAGGTCGTGGTCAAGTTCGGCCAACACCTGCTCAACTTGGGTCTGCGCCATGGCTTGCGCCACCGTGCGCGGCGGTGCCTCAGCGGCAACCGGGGTCGGTTGTGCCGCAGCAGGCGGGGGCGTCGCCCGGTTACCGGGCAAGTGATACATCGACACCGGGGTAGCCTCGCTCAATAACGCTCGCCCTCGGGCTTGTTGGTGGCGTAACTGTGCACGGTGTAGCGCATGGTGCGGTTATGCCACTCTTGGCGCACCAGGCCAAAGCCGGGTTCGTTGGCGGGGCGATTGACGATGAAGCTCATGGCAATGGATTCCACGCCACGGGTCGAGTCAAACGCCATCAGGCGTATGTAGTGGTTAGGAAACGCATCACGGCACGCCTTGAGCTCCATCATCACACCTGCGGCATCGGCAAGGTCAAACATGGGCATGCCAAACATCTCCCAGTAGGTGTTGCGCGGATGCGGGTCGTCGGTGTATTCCACGCTCCACGCGTAACCCTTGGCCAAGCCGTACTGCACTTGGGTATGAATCTCCGCGTCCGTGAGATCGGGTAAAAAACTGAACTGTCCCTGCGTCACTCGCCCGGTGGGGTTGGTCATCATGGCAATGTCTCCTTGCGGCTTGTGGGTTAGGCCACCGACGGGGTGGTGGCGTAATCGCTGGTGTCGGTGGAGGCGTAGTTAAAGCTCACGTCCTTCCAAGTGTCCAGCGCTTGCTTGAGCGGCGTGCAGTCTTTGGCCGCGCGTTGCAGCACATCGGGGCCTTCTTGCAGCAGGTTTTTGCCCTCGTTGCGCGCCTTAACCATCGCCTCTAACGCCACGCGGTTGGCCACGGCACCAGCCTGAATACCCGCGGGGTGGCCAATGGTGCCTCCACCAAACTGCAGCACCACATCGTCGCCAAACAAATCAATTAACTGATGCATTTGCCCGGCATGAATACCGCCCGAGGCCACTGGCATTACCTTTTTCAGGTCGCACCAATCTTGGTCAACATACAAGCCACGCGGCAGGTCTGCCCGGGTGTAGCCGTCGCGGCAAACGTTGTAGTAACCTTGCACCGTCATGGGGTCACCCTCTAACTTGCCTACCGCGGTGCCCGCGTGCATGTGATCGACACCGGCCAAGCGTAACCACTTGGCAATCACGCGAAACGACACACCATGCGATTTTTGCCGGGTGTAGGTACCGTGTCCAGCGCGGTGCAGGTGCAAAATCATGTCGTTGCGGCGGCACCAATTGGCCAAGCTCTGAATCGCTGGCCAGCCCACAATCAAGTCAATCATGATGATGACGCTGCCGAGCTCTTTGGCCAACTCGGCGCGCTCGTAAATGTCCTCCATGGTGGCGGCGGTTACGTTGAGGTACGAGCCCTTGACCTCGCCCGTGGCCGCACTGGCCTTGTTCACGCCGTCCATGACATACAAAAACCGATCGCGCCAATGCATAAAGGGCTGCGAGTTGATGTTCTCGTCGTCCTTCATGAAATCTAGCCCGCCTTTGAGCCCCTCGTAAATCACGCGCCCGTAATTGCGCCCGGACAAGCCCAGCTTGGGCTTGGTGGTCGCACCCAGCAGCGGACGGCCGAACTTGTCGAGTCGCTCGCGCTCGACAATTAACCCCGTGGGTGGGCCCTTAAAGGTTTTGACCAAGGCCACCGGCACACGAATGTCTTCTAGGCGCGCGGCCTTGAGCGGCTTGAATGAGAACACGTTACCAATTAGGCTGGCCGTGATGTTGGCAATCGAGCCCTCTTCAAACAAGATGATGTCGTAAGCCACCCAAGCAAAGTACTGACCCGGGGTGTTGGGCACGGGCTCAACCTTGTAGCATTTGGCACGGTAGTTTTCACACGCGGTCAGCCGGTCGGTCCACACCACCGTCCAGGTGGCCGTTGACGATTCACCCGCCACCGCCGCACCCGCCTCCACCGGGTCCACCCCGTCTTGCGGCGTGATGCGAAACAAACAAATGGTGTCGGTGTCTTTGGGGGTGTAGTCTGGCACCCAATAACCCATTTGCCGGTACTTCAAAACCCCCGCACTGTAGCGGGCCTTGTTGTCGGTGATTTGGGTGGCGTCGGTGGTGATGGTGGGCATACGGCCTCCTGTAAAGACTTAACCATACTTTAACAATACCTATGCAAAATAGTCTATTTACATTTTTTAGTCTTTCAATTAAGCTTTTACTTAATGAAAAACGCCACTTTTCGCCAACTTCGTGTGTTTAACGAGGCGGCGCGCCACCTAAACTTCGCCCGCGCGGCGCAAGCGTTGCACCTAAGCCCCCCGGCCGTTACCCAACAAATCAAAGAACTCGAGGGGCACATTGGTTTGCCGCTGTTTGACCGCGTGGGGCGTCGCATCAACCTCACCACCACCGGCGAGTACATGCTGGTGTACGTGCGGCGCATTTTGGCCACCATCAAAGAGGCCGAAGATGCCACGGCCAGGCTGCGCGGTTTGGCCGGCGGGCGTGTGGTGGTGGGCATGGTGAGCACAGCCAAGTATTTGTTTCCCCACCTGTTGGCCGACTTTCGCCGCAAACATCCAGGGGTGGAAGTGCAGCTGCACACGGGCAACCGGGCCGAATTGGTGCGACAGCTTGGGGACAACGAGCTGGATTTGGCCTTCATGGGCCACCCACCAACCGAACTGGCCGCGCGCGCTGAGCCATTTGCGGCGCATCCGCTGGGGTTTGTTGCCGCGCCCACCCACCCCTTGGCCAGCTTGAGTCGGATCAGCCCCGACGAATTGGCCAACTGGCCCTGGATTGCGCGCGAGCCGGGCTCAGGAACGCGGGCATTGATGGAGCGCTTTTTTCACACCCTTGAGGCGCGGCCCACCATCGTCATGGAGATGACCAGCAACGAGGCCATCAAGCAAGCCGTTATGGCGGGCATGGGGTTGAGCTTTTTGTCGCTGCACACCTTGGCGTTGGAGCGTGAGCACGGACTACTTAAGGTGCTGGCCGTGCCCGATACCCCCATCATGCGGCGCTGGCACGTGGTGAGCCTACCGGCACGGGTGTTGTCGCCGGCAGCCGGGGCGCTGCGCGACCACGTGCTGGCCGAGGGTGCGGGGTTTATTGCGGGGTTTTTTGGCCAACGGCCTTCAAGCACCGAGGCCGCCTAGCCTCGGTACAACCATGGCACGTCCAGCACCCGCGTGCCCAACCATGCCATGGCCTGATTGCGCAGCCAAGCCTTGGCACCGCGGGCATGAAACCAGCGCGCGTTGCGCTGTGCCCTGGCCTGCACCCTCGCGTTACGCTGCCAACGTTGCCGTGCGTAGCGGCCAAGCGCTTGCTCCACCGGTTCGTAGCTTGCCATGACCTGACCCAGGGCGTGGGCATCTTCGATGGCCATGCCCGCACCCTGCGCCATGTAGGGCAGCATGGGGTGAACGGTGTCGCCCACCAAGGCCAGCCGCGCACGCGCCATCTGCCCGGCATGGGTCAACGGCGGACGCTGCACCATGGGCCATTGACGCCAGCCATCGCCAGCCTCGCCGGCGACCTCTAACAAGGCCCGCAGCGGCGCACAGCAAGGTGGCAGGCGCGAGGCAAGCGTGGGCCAATCAACCGGCTGTTGCCAGTGCGGTGCCAGCACCATGGCCTGGCCTTCAATGAATACCGCAAGGTTGAGCATGTCACCCCCACGCACCGGATACGTAACGACGTGCGCGTGCGGCGCGAGCCACACCTGTACCACCTGGCTGCGCAGCGCGGCTGGCAGCCGCTGCTGTATTGGCAGGGCGCGATAGGCCACGTGCCCAGTGACTGAGACGGGTGGCGCCTGCATCACCGCCGCGTGTAACCGACTCCACACCCCATCGGCCAACACCAACGCCTGCGCAGCGTGCGCCGAGTCGCCCACTTGCAGCGTAGCCTGCACCGGGTCAAGCGCGGTAACCTCTGAACCCACGTGCATCACCACGCCGTGATGTGCCGCGCACTGGCGCAAGGCCGCGTGTAAGTCGGCCCGATGCAGCGTAAGGTACGGCGCGCCATGGTGGCGCTGGGCCCGCTCACCCAAGGGCAGGCGCCCAAGCACCCGCGCGCTGGTGGCGCAGCGCACCAGCAAGTCAGTTGGCTGCGACGCCCGGGCGACAAGGTGCGGCAACACCCCCCAGGCCTGTAAACGGCGCGTGGCGTTGGGCCCTAGCTGAACGCCAGCACCGACTTCACCTAGCCAGTGGGCCTGCTCCCACACCGTGGCACGCCAGCCGGCCTGGGCGGCACACAGCGCCGCGGCCAAGCCGCCAATGCCGCCACCCACCACGCCCACGTGGAGCTGGGGCTGGGCAGTGGCAGACGACACGACGCGCGCCCGCTAGGCAGCGGCCGCGTCATTGGCTGACGCGACGTATTCGTCAATTTGGTCAAAGTTCATGTACCGATACACGCTGGCGGCATCTTGGTTGATGATGCCCATTTGCTCGTGGTACTCAGCCACCGTGGGAATGCGGCCCAACTTGGAGCACACCGCGGCCAACTCGGCCGAGCCCAAAAACACCTGCGCGTTTTTGCCCAACCGATTGGGAAAGTTGCGCGTGCTTGTGGACATGACCGTGGCACCCTCGCGCACCTGCGCTTGGTTGCCCATGCACAGGCTGCAGCCAGGCATTTCGGTGCGAGCCCCGGCGTTGCCAAAAGCCGCGTAATGGCCTTCTTTAATCAACTCGTCTTGGTCCATTTTGGTCGGCGGCGCCACCCACAGGCGCACCGGAATGTCGCGCTGGTTGCCCAGCAGCTTGGCCGCGGCGCGGAAGTGGCCGATGTTGGTCATGCAACTGCCAATAAACACCTCGTCAATTGGCGTGTTCACCACCTCAGACATCACCTTGGCGTCGTCTGGGTCGTTGGGGCAACACACAATGGGCTCGCGGATTTCGTCGAGGTTGATGTCAATCACCTCGGCGTAGCTGGCGTTGGCGTCGGCGCGCAGCAATTGGGGCTTGTCCAGCCACGCTTGCATGGCGTCGATGCGCCGCTGCAAGGTGCGGGGGTCGGCGTAGCCGTGCGCAATCATGTGCTTGAGCAGCACGATGTTGGAGGTCAGGTACTCTTTAATCGGCGCCTCGTCCAACGCAATGGTGCAGCCGGCGGCGGAGCGCTCGGCCGAGGCATCGGCCAGCTCAAACGCCTGCTCCACCTTAAGCTCGGGCAGGCCTTCAATTTCAAGCACGCGCCCCGAGAAGATGTTTTTCTTGCCCTTTTTCTCTACCGTCAGCAGGCCTTGCTTAATGGCGTACAGCGGAATCGCGTGCACCAAATCACGCAGTGTCACGCCGGGTTGTATCTTGCCTTTAAAGCGCACCAACACGCTCTCGGGCATGTCCAGTGGCATCACCCCAGTGGCCGCGGCAAACGCCACCAGACCCGAGCCCGCTGGAAACGAAATACCAATTGGAAACCGGGTGTGGCTGTCGCCGCCCGTGCCCACCGTATCGGGCAGCAGCATGCGATTGAGCCACGAGTGAATCACCCCGTCGCCCGGGCGCAAGGCCACCCCGCCACGGTTGCTGATGAAGGTGGGCAACTCGTGGTGCATCTTCACGTCAACTGGCTTGGGATAGGCCGCGGTGTGACAAAACGACTGCATCACCAAATCGGCGCTAAACCCCAAACAGGCCAAATCCTTAAGCTCGTCACGCGTCATGGGGCCAGTGGTGTCTTGGCTGCCCACGGTGGTCATGCGCGGCTCGCAGTAGGTGCCCGGCAACACACCTTGCCCCTCGGGCAAGCCACAGGCGCGGCCCACCATTTTTTGCGCCAAGGTAAAGCCGCCGCCCGTGCCTTCGGGCACCGCGGGCAGACGAAACGCGGTGCTGGCGGGCAAGCCCAGGGCCTCGCGCGCCTTGGCCGTTAGCGCGCGGCCAATGATGAGGTTGATGCGCCCACTAGCGCGCACCTCGTCGAGCAACACTGGGCTTTTGAGCGCAAACTCGGCCACGGTTTGGCCGTCTTTGGTGATCTTACCGTCGTAGGGGTGAATGGTTATCACGTCACCCATTTCAAGCGCCGAGACGTCCACCTCAATCGGCAGCGAGCCCGAGTCTTCTTGGGTGTTGAAGAAGATGGGGGCGATCTTGCCGCCTAGGGTTACCCCACCAAACCGCTTGTTGGGCACGTACGGAATGTCTTGCCCCGTGGCCCACACCACGCTGTTGGTGGCCGATTTGCGGCTTGAGCCGGTGCCCACCACGTCGCCCACGTACGCCACCAAATGACCTTTTTCTTTGAGCGAGTCAATAAACGCCATGGGCCCGCGCTTGCCGTCTTCTTCGGGGGCAAACGCCGCGCCGGCGCGCGCGTTTTTGAGCGGCAATGTCTTTTTTATACCGACCACAATCATTGTGGGGCTGCTGTTCGTGTGGCGGGGCCGATTGCGCGCTTTTTTGTGTCTGGTGGTGATACTTCTTGGCATCGGAGTTGGGGACGGGTTTCTTTATCCC
>JALRBF010000315.1 GCA_023262365.1 Burkholderiaceae bacterium | reverse complement strand
CGGCTTCAAACCTGACGTGGGCAAGCAAGCCACCGATCGCCTGCTCAAGCAGGACAACGTGGACTTCGTGGCCGGTTACATCTGGTCGCACGTGTTACTGGCGTCGCAAAAGTCGGTGCTTGATGCGGGCAAGTTTCTCATTACCTCCAACGCTGGCCCCAGCCCCATGGCGGGTAAGTTGTGTAACAAAAACTTCTTCTCCACCGCGGGCCTCAATGACCAAACGCCCATGGCCTTGGGCGAAGTGCTTAACAAAAAGGGCGTGAAGTCGGCCTACATCATGGCGCCCAATTACGCGGCGGGTCTGGACATGGTGTCGGGCTTTGAGCGCACGTTCAAAGGCAAGGTGGTAGGCAAAGACCTCACCAAATGGGGCGCCGATGCCCAGTTAGACTTCTCCGCCGAGTTGGCCAAGGTGCGGGCAAGCAAAGCGCAAGCCATCTTTGTGTTCTACCCTGGTGCGGCTGGCCCCGCTTTCATCAAGCAATACGAACAGTCGGGCTTGAGCAAAACCGTCCCGTTGTACTCGGTGTTCACGGTTGATGCGCTGTCCCTGCCTCGCTTGCAAAAAGCCAATTTCCAAGCGGCGTTGGGCTCGCGTACCACGCAGTTGTGGGATCCCACACTTGACAACCCGGCCAACAAAAAATACGTGGCGGATTACCGCAAGAAATTCGGTACCTACCCCTCGTATTACGGTGCTCAGGCCTACGACGCCATCATGCTGATCGCCTCAGCTGTGAAGGCCGTGGGGGGTGACATGTCCAATCCGGACAAGGTGCGTGCGGCGTTAAAAGCCGCCAACTATGACTCGGTGCGTGGCAAGTACACCTACGGTACCAACCACTTCCCAGTACAAAGCTTTTACCTGCGTGAAGTGGTGAAGGACAGCGACGGGAATTGGACCACCAAGGTTGTGGAAACCGTGTACAAAGACCACGTTGACCCGTTCGCGTCTCAGTGCAAAATGTGATTGATGCGGCATTGAGCCGCTAGCAGAGGGGCCGGTGTTTGCCGGCCCTTCGTTTTATTGCCAAATTAGGGCTTAGGTGTGGACGGTACCCTGCTACTCATGCAAGTGATCAATGGCCTGCAACTGGGGCTGTTGTTGTTTATGGTCGCGTCTGGCCTGACCTTGGTGTTTGGCATTTTGGACTTTGTGAATTTGGCGCATGCCTCGCTTTACATGGTGGGCGCGATGATTTGCGCCTCCCTAAGCTTTTTGGTGGGCGGCTTTGTATGGGCCGTGCTGTTGGCCCTGCCCCTGACGGCACTGGTGGGATGGGGCATTGAGCGGCTGGTGGCGCGCCGTTTGTACGCGCGTGGGCATTTGGACCATGTGTTGGCCACGTTTGGCCTGATTTTGGTACTCAATACCTCGGCCCACCTCATTTGGGGCCCTGAGGGCATCCCCGTGGCGCTGCCCGACTATCTCAAGGGTCAAATTGTGTTGGGTGAGACGCTGGTGCTGCCCAAATACCGACTGGTGATTATTGGCGCCGGGCTGCTGGCCGCGCTTGGACTTTTTTGGTTGGTCACCCGCACCAAGCTGGGTATGCTCATACGCGCTGGCGCCTCCAACAGGCAAATGGTGGCTGCCTTAGGCATCAACATCGAATTGTTGTTTACGTTGGTGTTTTCAATGGGGGCGGTACTTGCTGGCCTGGCGGGCATGCTCATTACGCCCATTACCGAGGCCTCGTTGGGCATGGGCAACGCCATCATCATTACGGCGTTTGTGGTGATTATTGTGGGCGGTATTGGCTCAATCAAGGGCTCATTCATTGCCGCGCTCATCATCGGTATGATTGATACGCTCGGTCGTTCGTTTTTGGACGTGGCGTTGGGGCTGGTGCTTTCAGCCAACGCAGCCGAGAATTCGGCTCCCGCCATATCTGCCATGCTCATCTACCTGATCATGGCCGTTGTATTGGCGTTTAAGCCTCAGGGCTTATTTCCCCCCAAGGTGAGGTAGGCGCGTGAACTTGTCCTTTCGTGTCGTTACCACGGTGCTGCTGCTCGCCCTGGCGGTCATCCCAACCTCGCTTTATTTCATGGGTCATGCGTTTTGGCTCGACGTGGCCACCCGGTTGGTGATTTTGGCTATTGCCGCGGCCAGTCTTAACTTTATTTTGGGGTATGGTGGGTTGGTCTCGTTTGGCCACGCGGCGTACCTCGGCTTGGGTGCATACGCAGTAGGCATTCCGGTATTTCACTCCGTTTATGGCGGCTTGGATTTTTGGGGCTTGGCCACAGAATCGGGTTGGGTGCATTTGGCAGTGGGCTTGGTGGTGTGCGCGGTGTTTGCTGTTATCACTGGGGCGATTAGCTTGCGCACCAAAGGCGTGTACTTCATCATGATCACCATGGCGTTCTCGCAGATGCTTTACTACGCCTTGGTTTCCATTAAAACCTACGGCGGAGACGATGGTTTAACGATTTTGAGCCGCTCCGAGCTGCCAGGTGTGTCGCTGGATGACCCGCTGCAGCTGTATGCGTTGTGCTTTGTGTCCTTGCTGGCGGTGTTGGCGCTGCTGCGCATGCTGGTGAATTCGCGTTTTGGCCAAGTGCTGCAAGGCGCACGCGGCAACCCGCAACGCGTGACGATGCTGGGTTTTGATATTTTTCGCTACCAATTAACCGCCTACGTCATTGCCGCCGTAATTGCCGGGTACGCCGGGTTTTTGCTGGCTAACTTTACGGCTTACATTTCACCTGAGATGATGGATTGGACGCGCTCGGGCGAGTTGATGTTCATGGTGATTCTGGGCGGCGTGGCAGTGATGGTGGGCCCGGTGCTTGGTGCGGCGGCGTTTATTTTGATTGAGGAGCTGTTGTCGCACTTTACGGTGTACTGGCAGCTGCCCTTTGGCTTGATGTTGATGTTGGTGGTGCTGTACAGCAAGGGCGGGTTGGCGCAGTGGTTGCGTCTGCAGCCCAGCGCAGGCAGGCAGGGTAAGCCATGACCACCCCCGTGCTTGAGGCCGTGGGCCTTTACAAATCGTTTGGTGGGGTACACGCCACCGACGATTTGCACCTAAGTGTGCAAGCCGGTGAGCTGCACGCTGTCATTGGTCCCAACGGCGCAGGCAAAACCACGTTGATTAGCCAGCTTTGCGGCTGGGAGTACCCGGATCGGGGCATCATTCGCTTTAACGGGCGCGACATCACGCGCATGCCTGCGCATCGCCGGGCCCAGCTGGGCATGGCGCGGTCGTTTCAAATCACCTCGCTCATCATGGACTTAAGTGTGCGCGACAACGTGGCCTTGGCGGTGCAGGCCACCGAGGGCAGTTCGTTTCGCTTTGTACGCGCTGCCCGCACCGAGCAGCACATTCAGCAGCAGGCGCTGCAGAATCTGGCGTTGGTGGGCCTTGAGGAAAAAGCCGACTTGGCGGCCGCCGCCCTGTCGCATGGCGAACACCGGCGTGTGGAGATGGCCATGGCGCTAGCCTCTAAGGCGCCGTTGTTGCTGCTGGATGAGCCCATGGCGGGTTTGGGCGCCGAAGAGAGCGTGAAGATGGTCGAGTTGCTCCAAGGGCTAAAGGGCCAGCGCACCATGGTGCTTATTGAGCACGATATGGACGCCGTGTTCGCGTTGGCTGACCGCATTTCGGTGCTGGTGGCCGGGCATATTATTGCCACCGACACGCCGCAGGCCATACGTACCAATGCGCAGGTGCTTGCGGCCTATTTGGGCGAAGACGAAGCCGAGGTGCCCCATGCTTGAGGTCAGTGGCTTAACCGCGCATTACGGTGCGTCTCAAGCCCTGTTTGGGGTTGACTTTGGCGTGGCCGCTGGCGAGGTGGTGACGCTGCTGGGCCGCAACGGCATGGGCAAAACCACCACCATTCACGCCACCATGGGCATGGTTAAGCCCAGCGGTGGGCAGGTGCGTTGGCGGGGGCAAGACATCACGGGCAAGCCCTCGTACCAAATCGCCAATTTGGGCTTGGGGTTGGTGCCTGAGGGCAGACAAATTTTTCCCAACCTCACCGCGCGAGAAAACCTGGTGGCCACGGCCTCCAACCACTTGGCACACGCCGAGCCATGGACGCTCGATTCGGTGTTGGCGTTCTTCCCCGAGCTGGTCCCGCGTTTGGGCTCGATGGGCAACTTGCTCTCCGGTGGTGAGCAACAAATGCTGGCCATTGGGCGCGCCTTAATGACCAACCCGGAGCTGTTGATACTGGATGAAGCCACCGAAGGGTTGGCGCCGCTGGTCAGGCGCCGAATCTGGGCGGTGCTGGCGCAATTGCGCGCCACGGGCTTGTCTATTTTGGTGGTAGACAAAAACTTGCACGACTTGGTCAAACTGGCCGACCGGCACGTGGTGATACAACGCGGCCAGGTGGTATGGACGGGCACGAGTGGCGAATTGAATCAACAACCCGATGTGCGCGAGCGCTTTCTTGGGTTGTAACATCAGGCCTCTCGGTTGGGAGGTGAAATGAACACCAATCATTGGTCGAATGAATCGTTGCAGGCGCTGATTCGCGAGCGCGAAGTGCACCGCGACGTGTACACCAGTCAAGATCTGTTTGATCTCGAAATGCAGCGGCTTTTTAGCCGCACATGGGTTTATGTGGGCCACGCCAGTCAGGTACCGCAGGTGGCCGATTACTTCACCACCACCGTGGGTGATCAGCCGGTGGTTATGGTGCGCCACGCGCCCAACGACATTCGCGTGCTTTACAACCGCTGTGCGCACAAGGGCGTGCAAGTGGTGGGTGACACGCAGGGCAACACCGGCAAGTACTTCAGGTGTCCCTACCACGCTTGGACGTACCGCACCGATGGCAGCTTGCTGGCCATCCCGCTCAAGCAGGGCTACGACTCGGGCGGCCTAGACGCCTGCGAGGCCAAGCAAGGCATGCGCGCCGTGGGCGCGGTGCACGTGTACCGCGACTTTGTGTTTTGCCGATTAAGCGACACGGGCGAATCGTTTGAGTCGTTTTTTGGTGATTCGCTCTCCACACTCGACAACATGGTCGACCGCTCGCCCGAGGGCAAATTGGTGGTTGCTGGCGGCGTGTACCGCTACATGCACCCGTGCAACTGGAAGATGCTGGTTGAGAACCAAACCGACACCTGCCATCCCATGGTGGCGCACGAGTCCTCGGCCGGAACCGCGGTGAAGGTGTGGAAGGCAGCCCCTGAAGGCACCCCCAAGCCCGCAGCCGTTGAGTTATTTGCTCCGTTTGTGAGCCCTTATGAGTTTTTTGAGGGCATGGGCATACGCACCTGGCGCAACGGACACGGCCACACCGGCACGGCCGATTCGATCCACGCGGCTTACTCGCCCATTGCCGGTTACTGGGAAGCCATGCAAGCGGCGTATGGTGAGGCGCGCGCCAAGCAAATTTTGGGTGAAGTGCGGCACAACACCATTTACTTTCCCAACATCATGGTCAAAGGCCCCATCCAGTGTTTGCGGTTGTTCAAGCCCATTGCCGCCAACCGCACGCTGGTCGAGTCGTGGACGTTTCAATTGGTGGGCGCCCCCGACGAGCTACTGGCGCGTACCTTGTTGTACCAACGCCTCATCAATGCCCCTACCTCGGTGGTGGGGCACGATGACCTTGAAATGTACGAGCGTGCCCAGCGCAGCCTGCACACACGCGCGGCGCAGTGGGTCAACGTGGGGCGCTTGCACCAAGCCAATGAGGCCGAGCAAGACGAAGCCGTGGTCAACGGCACCAGCGAGGCCCAAATGCGCAACCAATACCGAGCCTGGCTTAAGTACATGACCGAGCCGCAAGACGCATGAGTACCGCCGTCACTGCCCCCATGCTTATCGACTTTGTGTACCACGAAGCCGAGTTACTCGACACCGGTGATTTTGACGCCTGGCTTGACCTTTTCACCACTGACGGGGTGTACTGGATGCCGCTGGAGCCGGGGCAACAAGAGCGGCGTTTGGTGGGGTCGTTAATGAATGAAGACCGCGTGCTGTTGGCTACCCGCATCGAGCGACTCAAGGGCAAGCGTACCTTTTCGCAGCAACCGGCGAGCCGCTGCCACCACTTGTTGCAACAGCCGCGCGTGTTGCGGGTGGACGACCAAGGCGGCGAGGTGCGCACCGCGTTTCACTACACCGAAACGCGTGGCGACGAGCAAACGCTTTACGCGGGGTGGACGACGCACCATTTGCTGCTGCAAGATGGGGCCTTGCGCATGCAGCTCAAGCGCGTCGATTTGGTCAATTGCGACGCGGCATTTGGCAACATTCAACTTTTTATGTAAGGCATACCCATGGCACTCGCCCCCGAAGTAGGGCCGCAGCAACTTACGGTTTACCACGTGCTGGCTGCGGTGGCGCAAGCCCGACCCGATTCCGATTTGTTGGTGCTTGAGCCGGTTACCGCTGCCACCTATGGGCTGACCCCGGGTAGCGTATCTTACGCTCAGGCCTTGGCGCACACCCAAAGCCTGCGCCAGCGCTACGCCGACGCCGGCTATGGCCACGGGCACCGGGTGGCGTTGTTGCTGGACAATCGGCCAGAGTTTTTCTACCACTGGTGGGCGCTCAATGCACTCGGCGTGTCGGTGGTGCCGGTGCACGCGGCGCTGCGCCATGCCGAGCTAACGTACCTGCTGAACC
>JALRBF010000256.1 GCA_023262365.1 Burkholderiaceae bacterium | reverse complement strand
GTGCTGCTTGACATGGACGGCACCACCGTGCTGGCCACCGTGGTGGCGCGCACCGAGGCCAAGGCCGGGCAAGACTTCTTTCCCCTGACCGTGGACTACATCGAAAAAACCTACGCCGCAGGCAAAATTCCTGGCAGCTTTTTTAAGCGCGAGGGGCGCCCCAGCGAGCACGAGACGCTGACCTCGCGCCTGATTGACCGCCCCATTCGCCCGTTGTTTCCCGAGGGCTTCTTCAACGAGGTGCAAGTCGTCATTCACACCTTGTCGCTCAACCCCGAGGTTGACGCCGACATCGCCGCGTTGATTGCCACCAGTGCGGCGCTGGCCGTCTCGGGCCTGCCCTTTAACGGCCCCATTGGCGCGGCCCGCGTGGGTTACATCAACGGCCAGTACGTGCTCAACCCTGGCCCCACGCAGCGCAAGCAGTCGCAGCTTGATTTGGTGGTTGCCGGCACCGAAGCCGCGGTGCTGATGGTGGAATCTGAGGCCGACCAACTCACCGAAGAGGTGATGCTGGGCGCCGTGGTGTTTGGCCACGACCAAGGTAAGGTTGCCATTGACGCCATTCACGACCTGGTGCGCGAAGGCGGCAAAGAGGCCTGGACGTGGCAGGCGCCGGCGCAAGATGAAGCGCTGGTGGCCAAGGTTGCCGAACTGGGCCGCGGCACGCTTGAAGCGGCGTATCAAATCCGCAGCAAGCAGGCCCGCACCCAAGCCTGTCGCGCCGCTTACGCCGCGGTCATGCAAGGCCTGACCGAGGCGGGCATGAGCTATGACGCGGTCAAAGTCGAAGGTCTGTTGCACGACATTGAGGCCAACATTGTGCGAAGCCAAATTTTGGCTGGCGAGCCGCGCATCGACGGCCGCGACACCCGCACCGTGCGCCCGATTGAAATTCGCACCGGGGTGCTCTCTCGCACCCACGGCTCGGCACTGTTTACCCGCGGCGAAACCCAAGCCCTGGTGGTAACGACGCTGGGCACCGAGCAAGACGCGCAACGCATTGACGCCCTTGCCGGCGAGTTCAGCGACCGTTTTATGCTGCACTACAACATGCCGCCGTTTGCCACGGGCGAGACCGGCCGCGTGGGCAGCCCCAAGCGCCGCGAAATCGGCCACGGGCGACTGGCCAAGCGTGCGTTGGTGGCGGTGTTGCCCAACAAAGAAGACTTTCCCTACACGCTGCGCGTGGTCAGTGAAATCACCGAGTCCAACGGCTCATCGTCCATGGCCTCGGTGTGCGGCGGCTGCTTAAGCATGATGGACGCTGGGGTGCCCCTCAAGGCGCACGTGGCCGGTATTGCCATGGGTTTGATTAAAGAAGACAACCGCTTTGCCGTGCTCACCGACATCCTGGGCGACGAGGATCACCTAGGCGACATGGACTTTAAAGTAGCCGGCACCACCGATGGCGTGACGGCACTGCAAATGGACATCAAAATCCAGGGCATCACCAAAGAGATCATGCAAGTGGCGTTGGCTCAGGCCAAAGAAGCGCGGTTGCACATTTTGGGCAAGATGCGCGAGGCGCAAGCCGGTGCCAATACCGAAATTTCTAGCTACGCGCCGCGTTTGTATGTGATGAAGATCAACCCCGAGCGCATACGTGATGTGATCGGTAAAGGCGGCGCCACCATTCGCGCCCTTACCGAAGAAACCGGCACCACGATAGATATTGGCGAAGATGGCACCATCACCATCGCCTCGACCGACGCCGAGCGCGCCGAGCAGGCCAAGCGCCGTATCACCGAGCTCACCGCCGAGGTCGAAGTGGGCCACGTGTACGAAGGCCCCATCACCAAAATCCTTGACTTTGGTGCACTGGTTAACCTGCTGCCGGGCAAAGACGGTTTGCTGCACATCAGCCAAATCGCCCACGAGCGCATCGAGCGCGTCAGCGACGTGCTGCAAGAGGGCCAGGTGGTGCGGGTTAAGGTACTCGAGACGGACGACCGCGGCCGCATCAAGCTCTCAATGAAAGCCTTGCTCGAGCGCGAGGCGCCCAGCGCCGCGCCGGCCGACGACGGCCAGCCCGAGGGCTAAGGCGCAGGCCATGCTGGTGGTGGGCAACTGGAAGATGCACGGCGACTGGGGCAGCAACGCCCAGCGCCTGCAGGCGCTGCATCAGCAATGGGTGGCGCAGCCCTCGGTGACGTTGGCGGTGTGCGTGCCCAGCCCCTACCTGGGGCAGGCGCAGCAGGCGCTGCAACACGGCGTGGTGGCCTGGGGCGCGCAAGACGTCTCGGCGCACGCCGGGGGCGCCTACACCGGCGAGGTCAGCGCGGCCATGCTCGCCGATTTTGGAACGCGCTACGTCCTTGTTGGCCACTCCGAGCGGCGCCAGTACCACGGCGAAACCAGCGAGCACGTGGCCGCCAAGGCGCAGGCCGCGCTGCACGCGGGCATCACCCCCATCGTTTGCGTGGGCGAATCGCTGGCGCAGCGCCAGGCACAGCAAACCGAGGCGGTGGTGTTGAGCCAACTCGGCGCGGTACTTGAGGCGCTGGGCGAACAGGCCTTGGCCATGGTGCTTGCCTACGAGCCCATCTGGTCGATTGGCACCGGACAAACGGCCACAGCTGAACAAGCCCAAGCCGTGCACGCGGTGTTGCGCACCCGGCTGCGTCAACACGGGGCGGCAACGGTGCCGCTGCTCTACGGCGGCAGCGTCAACCCCAGCAACGTCGCGGGGTTGCTGGCGCAGCCCGACATCAACGGCGCCCTGGTGGGCGGGGCCTCGCTTAAGGCCGACGATTTTCTTGCAATTGGTCAAGCCGCGTTGTCAGCGGCTGCACTCTGATTTACTTTTTACACGGACGGTGACGTCATGCAGTTTGCGTTGAATCTTTTGGTGGTGGTGCAAATACTTTCGGCACTGGCCATGGTGGGTTTGATTTTGATGCAGCACGGCAAAGGTGCCGACGCAGGTGCCGCCTTTGGCGGCGGCGGGGGCGGCGGCTCGGCCAGCTTGTTTGGCGCCACCGGTGGTGCCAACTTTTTGTCTCGAACCACGGCCTTGTTGGCCGCGGTGTTTTTGGGCACCACATTGGCGCTGGCGTACTTTGGCTATTCTGTGCCCAACACCGCTGGCAGCGGAGGCAGCAGCGTGCTTGAGCGCGAGGCGCCGGCGGTGCCCGTACCGGCTACCGTGGTGCCAGTTCCAGCCCCAGCTGCCGCGCCCGCCAGCGGCGTCGATGCCATCCCGAAAAAGTGAGCCGAATGGCCTAAGTCAGCGCCGGCTGATGACTTTTTCAGGGTAAACTCTGCGGGTTTGCTTAGACGCACTTTTGCCCTCTACGTGTGGTGCGTCATGTGGTGAATACCCGTGCCGACGTGGTGAAATTGGTAGACACGCTATCTTGAGGGGGTAGTGGCGAAAGCTGTGCGAGTTCGAGTCTCGCCGTCGGCACCAACGCGCAACCCGTGCCCTTCAGGGGTGGGTGGCGAGACAACATGAATTACGAGCAGTACCTACCCGTCATCCTGTTCATATTGGTCGGCCTCGCCGTTGGCGTGTTGCCCCAGGTGATCGGGTACGTGCTTGGCCCCAACCGACCTGACGCGGCCAAAAATGCCCCCTACGAATGCGGCTTTGAGGCGTTTGAAGACGCGCGCATGAAGTTTGACGTGCGCTACTACTTGGTCGCCATTCTTTTTATTCTGTTTGACCTAGAAATCGCCTTTTTATTCCCCTGGGCGGTTGCCCTTAAGGATCTTGGGGCGCCGGCCTTTTGGGCTGTGGTGGTGTTTTTGGGTATTTTGGTGGTGGGTTTTGTTTATGAATGGAAAAAGGGCGCCCTTGACTGGGAGTAGCTGCAAGGGACACGTGCATGGCAATTGAAGGGGTATTTGAAAAAGGCTTTGTTACCACCAGCTACGACGCGGTGGTCAACTGGGCCAAAACCGGTTCACTCTGGCCCATGACCTTTGGCTTGGCTTGTTGCGCGGTTGAGATGATGCACGCGGGTGCGGCGCGTTACGATTTGGCGCGTTTTGGTGCTGAGGTGTTTCGTGCCAGCCCGCGTCAATCTGACCTGATGATTGTGGCCGGTACCCTGTGCAACAAAATGGCGCCGGCGTTGCGCCGGGTGTACGACCAAATGAGTGAGCCGCGGTGGGTCATCTCCATGGGATCATGCGCCAACGGCGGGGGGTATTACCACTACAGCTATTCGGTGGTGCGCGGCTGTGACCGCATCGTGCCCGTGGATGTGTATGTGCCGGGGTGTCCGCCCACGGCCGAGGCTTTGCTCTACGGCATCATTCAGCTGCAAGACAAAATTCGTCGCACCCAAACCATTGCGCGGGTCTAAGGCGGGCCATGTTAGCTGCCACCATCCAACAGGTCCTGGGCGAGTGCGTGTTGCACCTTAGTCATGCCAACCACGAATGCACCGTTGAGCTGCGTGCCGCCGACTACTTGAAGTGTGCCCAGCAATTACGTGACCACCCCGACTGCGCTTTTGATCAACTGATTGACTTGTGTGGCGTGGACTACCAAGCCTACGCCGAGGGCACGCGCGACGGGCCGCGCTACGCGGTGGTGTTGCATTTGCTGTCGGTTTCGCGCAACCACCGCCTGCGGGTGCGTGTGTGGTGCGACGACGACGACGCGCCGTGCGTGGATTCGGTAGGGGCCGTGTGGTCGGGCGCCAACTGGTACGAGCGCGAGGCCTTTGACCTGTTTGGCATTTTGTTTCAAGGACACCCTGACCTGCGCCGTATCCTGACCGATTACGGCTTCATTGGCCACCCCATGCGCAAAGATTTTCCGGTTAGCGGGCACGTGGAAATGCGCTACGACGCCGAGCAACAGCGTGTGATTTATCAACCCGTCACGATTGAACCGCGCGAAATCACTCCTCGGGTGATCCGCGAGCCACACTATGGCGCCAACCGTCAGGACGATGTGTCCCATGGCTGAAATCAAAAACTACACCCTTAACTTTGGCCCGCAGCACCCGGCGGCGCACGGCGTGTTGCGCTTGGTGCTT
>JALRBF010000230.1 GCA_023262365.1 Burkholderiaceae bacterium | reverse complement strand
ATGTTGAGGTTCATCACCTTGTCCCAGGCGTCCACCGGGTGCGATTCGGCCGGTGCCCCCCAAGCCGCGCCCGCGTTGTTGACCAGCACATCCACTGTGCCCAGTTTGTCCATGGCCTCTTGCGTCAGTCGCTTCAGGTCGGCCTCGTCGGCACAGTTGGCCGCGGCCCATTGCGCGTCAATGCCCTGACCCTGCAGCGCGCTGGCGGCGGCCTCTAGTTCGTCGGCCTTGCGTGCGGCAAGCAGCACCCGCGCGCCCGCCTCGCCCAAGGCTTGCGCCATTTGCAGCCCCAGGCCGCGCGAGCCCCCCGTTACCAGGGCCGTGCGGCCGGTTAAGTCAAATAGCGCGTTGATGGTTCTGGCCATGCTTGATCCTGTTTGTATTAAACGTTAAAGACGGTACACCCAGTGGTCTTGCGCGCTTCAAGGTCGCGGTGGGCCTGGGCCGCGTCTTTAAGGGCGTAGCGCTGGTGAATTTCAATTTTCACCACGCCGCGGCCTACCACGTCAAACAAATCGTCGGCCATGGCTTGGGCGGCCTCACGGTTATGAATGTGCGAAAACAGCGTTTGCCGTGTAACGTACAGCGACCCCTTGGGGCCCAATATGCCCGGGGCAAATGGCTCTACGGCCCCTGAGGCGTTGCCAAAACTGGCCATCAGCCCAAACGGGCGCAAACACGCAAGCGAGCCTTCCCAGGTATCTTTACCCACTGAGTCGTACACCACCTTCACACCCTTGCCTCCGGTGATGCGCTTGACTTCATCAACAAAATTTTGCTTGTTGTAGTTGATGACTTCGGCCGCGCCGTATTGCTTGGCCAGGGCGCATTTGTCGTCGGTGCCAGCTGTGCCAATCAGCTGATAGCCCAGCGCCGCGGCCCACTGGCAGGCAATCAGGCCGACCCCGCCGGCGGCGGCGTGAAACAAAATGTGGTCACCCTTTTCCAGACCCTCCACCGGCAGCGTGCGCTTAAGCAAATACTGCGCCGTTAAGCCCTTGAGCATCATGGCTGCGCCGGTTTCAAAGTCGATGTTATCGGGCAGTTTGCACACGCTAAAGGCCGGCATCACCCGCACTTCGGCGTAACTGCCTGGTGGGTTGCCGGTGTAGGCCACACGATCGCCAGGCTTGATGTGGGTGACGCCCTCGCCCACCGCATCCACCACACCGGCGCCCTCCATGCCCAAGCCCGCCGGCATGTCTTGTTTGTACAAACCCATGCGGTGGTAAACATCGATGTAGTTAAGCCCCACCACCTCGTGCTTGATGCGCACCTGCCCCGCCCCAGGGTCGGCCACTTCCACCTCTGTCCAAAACATCTCCTCGGGGCCACCGTTTTGATTGATCCGAATGGCGTGACAACGCATGCTCATCGCGTAACTCCTTGTTTGGGGGTTGGTTAAGTCAACCAAAAAATTAACACCACCGACTATGGTGCCACGAAACGCCGCCGTGCGTCAGCCACCCAAGTGACCGGGCGCCTAGTGCGTGCCGGGGTAAGCGCCGCCATCGACCAAAATATTTTGGCCTGTCACGTAACCGGCCTGTACCCCGCAAAAAAAGGCACACACCGCGCCAAACTCTTGCGCCGTGCCAAAGCGCTGCATGGGCACCAGCACGCGGCGCTTGTCCGCCATGTCGTCGTAGCTCACGCCAGCCTGCTTGGCCGCGCCTTGCAGCGTCACGCGCAGACGGTCGGTGTCGTGCGCGCCGGGCAGCACGTTGTTAATGGTTACGCCGCGTGCGGCCAGGTTGCTGCGCGCCACGCCGGCCACAAACCCGGTCAGCCCGCTGCGTGCGCCATTGGACAAGCCCAGCACGTCAATCGGCGCCTTAACCGAGGCGCTGGTGATGTTGATGATGCGGCCAAAACCCCGCTCGGCCATGCCCTTCACCGTGGCCTTAATGAGCTCAATGGGCGCAAGCATATTGGCCTCAAGCGCGGCCACCCAGTCGCTGCGGTCCCAGTCGGTAAATTGCCCCGGCGGCGGCCCCCCGGCGTTGGTAATCACGATGTCATAGGCCTTGCCTGGCCCACCCTGGGCTTGCCAAATCGCCTCACGCCCGGCATCGGTCACCACGTCAGCGGCTACGGCCACCACCTGCCCGGCACCAGAGCGCTGGCGCAGTTCGGTGGCGGTGGCCTGCAGCGCCTCGGCCCCACGCGCGGCAATCACCAGGTTCACGCCTTCGTCGGCCAACGCCTCGGCACAACCCTTGCCCAGCCCTTTGCTGGCGCCACACACCAAGGCCCACTTGCCTTTTATGCCCAAATCCATGTCAGGTTCCTTTCAGTCGACTCACCCAAAACACACCCAGCAACACCAACGCTGTGCCGGCCAAAATCCAGCCATTGAATGGCTCATCCAGCCACCACACCGCCAGCAGCAGCGTGGACATGGGCCCCACCATGCCCGCTTGCGAGGTAATGCCCGGGCCCAGCCGCTCCACCGCCATCATGACCATGAGCATGGGCAGCGCGGTGCACACCAGCGCGTTGGCCAGCGACCACCACACCACCGGGGCGGCCACCACCGCACTGGCCAGCGGCCGCAGCGCGGCAAACTGCAACAAGCAAAGCACGCTGGCAAACACCGAGGCCATGCCCACCAGTCGCATGCTGCCCACCTCGCGCACCAACTGGCCGCTAAGCAGCAAATACGTCGCGTAGCTAATGGCGCTGCCCAACACCATGGTGCCACCAATCAGGGTGTCACGCCCCTCCAGCCGCACCTCGTGGCCAAACACCAAAGCAATGCCTGCGTAGCTCAACGCCATGGCACCGAGTTGCATCAGCCCAATCGACTTACCCAAAAACACCCGCCCCAGCAGCAACACAAAGGTGGGGCTAAGGTACAAAATCAGCCGCTCCAAGCTGGCCGAAATGTACTCCAACCCCCAAAAGTCCAAAAAGCTCGCCAAGTAGTAGCCGGTAAAGCCCAGCAGCGCCACACGCGGCCACTGGTTGCGACGGATGGGGGCGCGCCCGCGGCCCCCCCACCAGGCCATGGCCACAAAAAACGGCAGCGCCAGCGCCATGCGCCAGGCAATCAACGTCACCGCGTCCACGCCGTAGCGGTAAATCAGCTTGGCCACAATGGCCTTGGCACTGAACGCCACGGCTCCGCCAATGGCCAGCAGCAAACCCACCTGGCGCAGCCGTGCCGCGCTGGCGGCCTCGGCAGCGGGCGTCATGCGCCGTGGTCGCCGGGTTGGGCCAGCAGACGCTTGTGCAGCAAGCGCAGCCCGCCCCACGCGGCCAGCGCCACCACCGGCACCGCCACACCGGTCACCCAAGCGGTCTCAAGGGCTAAGCCGTAGGCCCGTGCGCCTTCGGCCAGGTAATGAATAAGCCCCACCACGTAGTAGGTAATGGCCGCCACCGACAAGCCTTCGACGGTACGCTGCAAACGCAGCTGCAGCGCTTGGCGCTCGTTCATGGCGGTGAGCACATCGCGGCTGCTTTGTTGCTGCTCAATCTCTACCCGCGTGCGCAGCAAGTGGCTCATGCGTGAGATGCGCTCAGACAGCCCCTGCTGGCGCCGCACCACCCAGTCGCAGGTGTTCATGGCCGGTGTCAGGCGTCGGTCCATAAAGTCGCGAATGCTTTGCAGGTTATCCAGCCGCGTCTCGGCAATGTCGGCGATGCGCTTGCGCACCAGTTCAAAGTAGGCGCTGCTGGCCGAAAAGCGCGAGTGCGTGGCCGCGTATTGGCCCTCGATTTCCCCGGCTAGGCGAGTCAGGCGGTCCAGCAGTTGCGCCTCGTCTTCGGGCTTGGCGGTGCGAATCAACTTGGCCAGCAAGGCCAGCTCGGCCTCGCCGTGGGCCAGTGTCACGCCGCTGTCGCGCGCCACGGGCAGCCCCAGCAAGGCGCCCATGCGGTAGGTTTCTATCTCAAGCAAGCGTTGCACCAACCGTCCCAGCCGCCGGGGCGACAAGCCCTTGTCCAACACCAAGGCGTGCGAGCTGTCGTCGGGTTGCAGCACAAAGTCAGTAAAGATCTCCGCCTGCCCATCGGCCACAGACGAGCCGGCCAGCGCGTCTTGGCGAAAAATTCGCCGCACCCGCTCGGCCAGCGCCGCGTGCGCGGTGTCGGCCACGGTCAGGTGCAGCTTGCACAGGCAAGCGCCGGGCAAGGTGGCAAGCCAGGCTTCGGGCAGGGCTTGCATCGCCGTGCTCACGCCGTCGTTAGGCGCGTCCTCGGCCGGCCGAAAAAACGTGTAACTGACAAACTCGGTGTGCAACTCCCAGCGCACACGTACCCCAGCAACTTCGGCCCGCAAATGATTGGTATCGGGCGCAGGAGGCGGCAAATGGTGGTTTTGCAGCCACTGCGCCAAATGCATGCGGCATGCCTCGCGCTCGCTTTCTTGTAGCAGCATCACCACGTGGCTCACCAGCAAGGGCGAGCGCAGCGGCTCGGGTGGCCGGGCGTGAATTTCGTTGTGCAGCGCAACGCGCAAAGGGTGGTTTTGCATGTACTGGGTGCAACCTAAGGGGTCAAAGGTGAGTCGGTATTTTGGCGCAGAACCCGCTGCCAGCGCTCGGTGCGCCAACCCAAACGCTGTTGCAGCGCCACGGCCTGCGCGCGCCATGGGTATTGCCGCGCGCGCTCGGGGTTGCGGTGCGCCAGCACCACGGTGTTGCCCTCGCGGGTTGGGCCAAACGCCCACAGCGCCTCAGCGCCAAAGGCCTGCGCCATTTGCTCCATGCTGTGCGGCAGGCTGGACTGGCGCCCAAACAAGTTGATGGTCATGATGCCGTCGGCGCTAAGCACGTCGCGGCAGCTGGCGTAAAAGTCGGCGTGGTCCAGCAGCGGGCTGGCGGCCTCGTGGTCGTACAAATCGACTTGCAGCGCATCCACTGTGCCACGCCGTGTGCGCTGCTTAACCCAAGC
>JALRBF010000203.1 GCA_023262365.1 Burkholderiaceae bacterium | reverse complement strand
TCAATAAAACTCGTCGCTGCTGGCCAAGCTCTCGAAACGAGTCATGTGGTTCAAGAAGGCCAGCTTGACCGTGCCAGTGGGGCCGTTACGCTGCTTGCCGATGATGATTTCGGCGACGCCCGGCTCCTTGCACTGGTCTTTGGTGTAGTACTCATCACGGTAGATGAACATGATGATGTCCGCGTCCTGCTCGATGGCGCCGGATTCACGCAGGTCACTCATCATGGGGCGCTTGTCGGTGCGCTGCTCTACGCCTCGATTGAGCTGCGAGAGCGCAATCACCGGGCATTGGAGCTCTTTGGCGAGCATCTTCAGTCCCCGTGAAATTTCACCCAGTTCAGTGGCGCGGTTATCGCCGTCCGAGCCACTGGAGCCACTCATCAACTGCAAGTAGTCCACCACCACCAAACCCAACTTACCGCACTGCCGTGCCAGCCGTCGCGCGTTGGCGCGCAGTTCGCTGGGCGTCAGGCCCGCGGTCTCGTCAATGTGCAACGACACACCACGCAGCCGCTCAATGGCCTCGGCGAGACGGGGCCACTCGTCATCGGTGAGCTTGCCGGTGCGCAATCGGCCCTGGTGAATCCGTCCTATCGAGCCCACCACCCGCACGGCCAATTGCGCCGCGCTCATCTCCATGGAGAACACCGCCACGGGCAAACCCTCTCGCAAGGCCACGTGCTCGGCGATATTTAAGGCAAACGCCGTTTTGCCCATGGAGGGCCGGGCGGCAATAATGATCAAGTCACCCGCCTGAAACCCCGAAGTCATGCGGTCAAGGTCAACGAAGCCCGTTGGCACCCCGGTGATGTCGTTGGGGTTGTCGGCCATTTCCTGAACCCGGTCCATCAGGTGAATGACCAAATCCTTCATGGTGTGAAAGCCTTGCTTGAGCCGCGAGCCCTCCTCACCGATGCGAAAAATCTTTTGCTCGGCCTCGTCCAGCACCTCGGCCATCGATTTGCCCTGTGGGTTCAAGGCGCGCGTGGCAATCTCGTCACTCACCGTCACCAACTGGCGTAGCACCGAGCGCTCGCGAATGATTTCCGCGTAGCGGCGAATGTTGCTGGCACTGGGTACGTACTGCGCCAACTCATTGAGGTAAGTTAAGCCGCCCATCTCATCGGCTTTGCCCAGCATCTGCAAATGCTCATGCACCGTAATCACGTCGGCCGGCTTGGTGGCGTTGATCAGCGTCTCAATGGACTCGAAGATTAAGCGATGGTCGTGTCGGTAAAAATCCTCGGCACGCACCACATCGCCCATCCGATCCCAGGCGCTGTTGTCAAGCAACAAGCCGCCCAGCACGCTGGACTCGGCTTCGGCCGAATGCGGCGGCAAGCGCAAGTCCGAGCGGACCTCGGGCTGGTCAATCAGGGGGGGAGCAAACGGGTCTTGCATGAGGCCGGTGATGGTCAAAACACGCATGGTACGCCGTCTTCCATCGACGGTGCCGCACCCCCGGTGGATAAACGCGGGATAAGTCGGTGCACCAGTTGGTTATAACGTGGGATAACAAAAAAAAGCCACCTTGCGGTGGCTTGATGGGCGAGGGTGAACCCGTGATGTCAGTCTGACTCACCCACCACTTGCACCGTCACGTCGCAGGCTACGTCGGTGTGCAAGCCCACGCTCACCGTGGTTTCACTTACGGTTTTGATGGGCCCGTTGGGCAGGCGAATCTGCGACTTGTGCACCTCAAAGCCCTTGGCTTTGAGCGCCTCGGCAATGTCGTGATTGGTGACCGAGCCAAACAAACGGCCATCCACGCCAGCCTTTTGGCTCAGTTGCAGGGTAAGCCCTTGCATTTTGTCGGCAACCCCTTGAGCGGTGGCCAGCTTTTCAGCAGCCATCCGTTCCAACTCCGCCCGGCGGGCTTCAAATTCAGCCAACGCCTGCGGCGTGGCGCGTCGCGCACGCCCTGAGGGGATAAGAAAGTTGCGGGCGGAGCCATCTTTGACCTTGACCACATCGCCAAGACCGCCCAAGTTGGTGACTTTTTCGAGCAATACGATTTGCATGGTCGTTCCCCTTACACGCGGTGCTTGTCAGAAAACGGCAACAGCGCCAAAAAGCGCGCGCGCTTGATGGCGGTGGTCAGTTGCCGCTGGTAGATGGCGCGGGTACCGGTGAGGCGCGCGGGCGTGATTTTGCCGTTTTCGCCAATGAAGTCGCGCAGAATATCGAGGTCTTTGTAGTCAATTTCCTCTACGCCGGCGACGGTGAAACGGCAAAAACGCTTGCGCTTGAACAACAACGATTGGCTGTTGCGCTTGCCACGACGGTCTTTAAAGTTCTTCTTCGGTGGTGCCATGATTTGTTCCTTCAATCAATGGGGTAAAGCGTTGCAACTGCAACACCAGTTGTTTGCCACGGTAACTGCCCGCCAAAAACCCCTGCCACTGCCCAAAGACACCCAGCGGTAACGCCGCTACGGTTTGGGCCAGTGCCTCAAAGGCCATGCCTTTGAGTTCAAAGGCCACTTGTCGCTGTGCGCCATGGTGAGGCAAAGCCGAGACGTGACTAAGGGTAAAACCCTGAATCGGCACCCCAGCAGGGGAGTGCCGCGGTGCGTCTCGCGCCATCAAAGTGGCATGCAGCGACAAGCGGTTGACGCCAGTCGCCATGGGCTTACTGGGCGGCAGCTTCCTGTTGTTGGGCCTTGCGGGATTCTTCGCGCTCAACGGCCTTCATCATGGGCGACGGGGCGGTTTCGGCTTTTTTGCGTTGCAAGGTCATGTGGCGCAGCACCGCGTCATTGAAGCGAAACCCGTGCTCGAGTTCGTCAATCACGGCTTGGTTGGCTTCGATGTTGAGACACACGTAGTGCGCTTTGGCTAGCTTGTTGATTTGGTAGGCCAGCTGGCGCCGCCCCCAGTCCTCTTCGCGGTGAACCTGTCCACCGCCGTTGGCAATGATGCCTTTGTAGCGCTCCAGCATGGCTGGAACCTGTTCGCTCTGGTCCGGGTGGACGAGCAACACGATCTCGTAGTGACGCATGACAGCTCCTTATGGATGGAAGCCACCCCCAAGCGTCAAGATTGGGGTGCAGCAAGGAAAGCCCGAGATTATAGCGCCTCTTGACTGGGGTGCCGCAGGCCACGCACCATGGCCATCACGTGGGGGGCGGGGCGAGGCGTCAGCAAGCTCACCAGCACCGTAACCGCCATGCCCACAGGTACACCAAATACCCCGGCCGAAATCGGCTCAATGCCCCACCAAAGCGGGCCGGGGTCACCCCAGCCCAGCAGCTGCCTCGGCCATGCGGCGTGCGAAACCACGTAGTACAGCGTCACGCTGAGGCCACTGATCATGCCTGCGACGGCGCCCCATCCGGTGGTACGAACCCAAAATATGCCCAGCACCAGCGCCGGAAAAAACGCCGATGCCGCGAGTGAGAACGCCGCAGAGACCATGAAGACGATGTCAGCCGGGCGTTGCGCCGCCACATAGGCCGCCGCCAGCGCCACCACCAGCAGCAGCATCTTCGATAGGGTGACGCGGCGCGCGGTGGGTGCCGAGGGGTCGACCATCTTGTAGTACACGTCATGGCTTAAGGCGTTGGCCACCGTAAGCAACAAACCGTCGGCGGTGGACAATGCCGCGGCCATGCCCCCGGCGGCCACCAGCACCGACACCACATAAGGCAAGCCGGCGATTTCCGCCGCGGCCAGGGCAATGATGTCGCCGCCTAAGCTGAGTTCATTGAGCTGCAACAGACCATCGGCGTTGACGTCTTCGACCCGCAACAAGTCTGGCGCCACGGCCTGCCAGGCGCCCACCCAACTCGGTAACGCATCAATCGGGGTGCCCACCAAACCAAAAAACACCTCGTGCTTGACCAACACCGCCAGGGCTGGGGCGGTAAGGTAGAGCAACAGCACAAAAAACAGCGTCCAAACCACCGACAGCCGTGCCTGATGCACGCTGGGCGTGGTGTAGTAGCGAACCAAAATATGTGGCAACGCCGCCGTGCCCACCACCAAACAAAACACCAAGGCCACAAAGTTCAATCGCGCGTTGGCATCGGGCGCGTCGGGTTGCTCGGCGGTCACAAACGGCCGCGCATGGGGCGGCATGCCATTCAGTGGCAAGGCCTTGCGCTCAATGCGCTCCAACTCTTGCGACCACACCTGCTTGGCCGACTCCACCGTGCGCGGCAGCCGAGCCAAATCGCGCACTGCCTCGCGTTGCTGCTCGGCCGGGGCGCCTTGAGCGCGCAGGGCCCTGAGCTGAGCCTGCGCCGCTTCGCGCTGATGCCGCAGCGCCTGCGCCGGCTGGGCCAACTGGCTTTGCAACTGGTGCGAGCGTTCGGCGTACCAACCACGTACGGCCAACTCAGCGGGGTCAACGAGCAGCTTGTCTTCTTTGACTCCAATGGCCTCGAGCTGACTGGCATAAGCCAGGGGCGGGACCGGGTTGTGGGTTTGTTTAACCGACAACCACATCACCGGCAACAAAAAAGCCACGATAAGCACCGTGTACTGCGCCACCTGGGTCCAGGTAATGGCCCGCATGCCACCCAAAAACGAGCACACCAGCACCCCACCCAGCCCCAAAAACACGCCCAGCTCAAAGGCCACCCCGATTAAGCGCGACACAATCAGGCCCACGCCCACAATTTGGGCCACCACGTAGGTGAACGACACCAAGATCACCGCCCCCACCCCAATCAAACGGGGCCATGGCTCACCGTAACGTGCCCCCAAAAAATCTGGCACGGTGTACTGCCCAAACTTTCGCAAATACGGCGCCAGCAAAAACGCCACCAAACAAAAGCCGCCCGTCCAACCCAGCACAAAAGCCAGCCCCCCGAACCCCGCGGTGTATAGGGCACCAGCCAAGCCCATAAATGATGCCGCGGACATCCAATCGGCCGCGGTGGCCATGCCGTTGTACATCGCCGGCACGCGCCGGTCGGCCACGTAGTAGGCTTCGGGTTGCGTGGTGCGGCACGCTAGGCCAATGCCGGCGTACACCAACACCGTAACCAGCAAAAACCCAAGGCCCAGCCACGCCTTGGGCACACCCGCCCACTCCAACCCCACCAGCAGCAACACCGAGGCCAGCAAGCCCAGCACAAAGCCTGCATACAGGCGGTGCAGCCGCTGCGTCCACGTGCGCGCGCGCGGCGGCTCACCCATCCTCTTGCTCTTGCTCTTGCATGCCGTGGCGTGTGTCCACGCGCCGCATCAACCACGCGTACACCAGCACCAACAACCAAAATCCAAGCAACGCGCCCTGCGCGCTCCACCAAAACGCCAACGGCCACTGGCCCACCCACCCTTGCAGCGCCGGGGCTGCCAGCGGCAAGCCAAACACCATCAGCAGCCAGACCAGCAACAGCGCCAGCGTCAGGCGCCGCGTGGCGCGCCAATGGCCTTGCCGGCGTTCCAAACGGGTTAACTCATGCGCCTTCATCACACCGCATCATGCCATGGGTGCGGCGCCCCTAGCCAGTGCAATGGACGTGGAGTAAAGTCATGGCATGGCACCCCACGCCCCGTCACCGCCACGCGAATCTACCCCAGTGGCTGCGGATATGGCGCTGCTGACGCAACCGGTTAGTAGCCTGTTGCGCCGTCAGCCCGTGCGTACCGATGTGCAGCAAACCGCCCAACATGTGGCTCAGCTGATGAAGACCGAACACGTCACCTCGGTGCTACTCATGGATGAGCAACGGCTGTGCGGCATCGTTACCGACAGCGACCTGCGCAACCGCTTGGTGGCACAAAATTTGTCGGCACAAACGCCTGTGGTGCAGCTGGCTACCATGGCCGTGCAAACCATACCAGACGACGTGCCGCTGTTCAAAGCACTGATGGTCATGGCCAGGCACGATATCCACCACCTGCCAGTGATGCGCCGCGGTGAGGTCGTAGGCATACTTAATGCCACCTCGGTGGCGCAATGGTTAAGCACTACCCCTGTTTTCTTAGCTGGCAGCATCCACCGCCAGCCCAATGTGGCCGGCCTGATTGAGGCCACCCAAGCGGTGCCGCAGATGCTGGCACGACTGGCGCAAAACCACGCCTCGGCCCAAAGCATGGGGCATGTGATCACCAGCATCACCGACGCCGTCACGGTGCGCCTGCTGCAATTGGCAGAGGCCGAATTGGGCCCACCACCGGTGGACTATGTGTGGGTGGCCGCCGGGTCGCAAGCACGCAGCGAACAAACCGCACAAACCGACCAAGACAACTGCATGGTGTTGGCCGACACCTACCGCCCGGAGCACCACGGCACGTACTTTAAAGCCCTGGCCACCCACGTGTGTGACGGCCTCAATGCCTGCGGCTATGTGTATTGCCCAGGCGAGATGATGGCCATGAACGACACCTGGCGCATGCCGCTGAGCCAATGGCGTCAGTGCTTTTTGCACTGGATTGAACAGCCCGAGCCCAAAGCCTTGATGCTAACGAGCGTATTTTTTGACATGCGGGCGGTACACGGCCAAGCCGATTTGCTCGATGCCCTGCGCCGGGACGTGTTGCACTGGGCACACGGCAACGGCATATTTTTGGCGCACTTGGTGCGCAACGCGCTTACCCACACGCCACCCCTGGGCCTGTGGGGTCGCCTGCAGACGGCCCGCTCGGGCGAGCACCGCGGCACCATCGACTTAAAGCACCGCGGCCTGGTACCCATCATCGACTTGGCCCGGGTCTACGCCCTGGCTGGTCAAGTCGATGCGGTAAACACCTTGGAGCGTCTCAGCCACGGCACCGAGGGCGGTGAGGTCAGCGTGGAAGGCGCGCGCGACCTGGTGGACACTTGGACTTTTTTGGCCGATGTACGCATTCAGCACCAAAAGCGCCAAATTGAGCGCGGCGAGGCCCCCGACAATTTTTTGCGCCCCAACGAACTGTCCAACTTCGAGCGGCAGCACCTCAAGCAAGCCTTTGCCACCATCGGCACGCTGCAAGAGGCACTGGGCCAGCGCCACCAGGCCGGCCGCTTGTAGCGGGGTCTCAGTAACGCAGCCGGGCGTGCCACGTTTGGCGCGAGGCGTCCAAAGCCTGCGCCAAAGTCACAATGCCTTTGTCGTGCAGCAGCGGCATCAGGCGCAGCCACACCTCGGCGGTTAGCAAAGCGTCGCCAAGCGCATGGTGCCGGTCAACAACGGGCAAACCAAAGCGCTGCGCGATGGCGTCAAGCCGGTGCGAACCCTGCTCGGGATGCACCACCGCGGACAACAGCAAGGTATCGAGCACGGGATGCTCAAAGCGCAGGCCGGTGCGGGCTTCAGAGAGTTCGAGAAATCGCATGTCAAACGCGGCGTTGTGTGCCACCAGCACCGTGCCCTCGGTGAAACCGTAGAACCCTGGCATCACAGCCGGCAACGACGGCTGCCCCGCCAGCATGGCCGGTGTGAGGCCATGCACTTCCTGCGACGAGGCGCTGATTCGCCGCGTGGGCGCCACCAATTGGTGCAAGGTCTCGGCCCGACGCACGCGCTGATTGACCACCCGCACCGCCCCAATTTCGATGATTTCGTCGCCCTCGCTGGGGTTAAGCCCGGTGGTTTCCAGGTCAAACACGGTGTAGGTGAGGCTAGCCAACGGCACATCCAGCGATGCGTCCAGTTGCGGCGGTGTCGCAAACCAATCAAAGTCAAAAAACTCCGGACGTTCATCGTCTGCCGTCAGCGCGTCGCCCCGCACCGGCTCTTGGCGCGCCCCGTCGGTCGGGCTGGCAAGGGGCAGTTCGGCTTGATAAATCAGCGCATCAGCGGCCCACCACTGCACCTGCACCGTTGTGTCGTGTGTTTGCCAACACCATCGCCATGGCCCGGACACCAGCGACTCGCGAGCCTGCTCCTGCACCGTTGCCCAAGCCTCTTGCGCCCACAACAGCGGCGCCACGCTCAGTGTCAAGTCGGGGGCAGGGTCAACCGCCAGCGCCACGCCCGCCACCTGCTGCAGCCATGGCTGCACGGTTGCTACCCATTCGGCTGCTGTTACTGGCCCAGCCATGCTGGCTTGGCCACGCGACAGCGCCAAGGCCCGCTCCGACCACGGCTCCAGCACTAACACCATGGGCGCGCCGTCGGTAGGCTCACCCGCTTTGGCCAGGGCGTTGGCCTCGGTGGCCACGAACTTCGCGCGGGCGTCGTTGTGGA
>JALRBF010000091.1 GCA_023262365.1 Burkholderiaceae bacterium | reverse complement strand
CCGTTTCTTTAGGCAAAAACACCATGCCCACGCCGTACTCGCCCGGCGGCGGCAGATTCACGCCTTGCTTGGCCATTTCCTCGCGGTATAACGCGTCGGGCCGTTGCAACAAAATGCCCGCACCGTCGCCCATGAGCGCATCGGCCCCCACCGCACCCCGGTGGTCGAGGTTTTCCAAAATCTTAAGCGCCTGCGCCACGATGGCGTGCGACTTGTGGCCCTTAATATGAGCGACAAAGCCCACGCCGCAGGCGTCGTGCTCGTGTTGCGAATCGTACAAACCGTGGGCGGCAGCCAGTTGACGTTGCATAAGTGGGGCAGTCCTGTGGGTCAGATCATGCACGCCGGGCCCATGCGGGAGGCTCTTGCTTATGCGGCGGTGGCATGACCGGGTATATCAAAAAAGGAGCGCGAAGCATAAGGGACAACCCGTAGCCTGGCAAGTGTTTTAAATTGGGGTCAGGTTATTATTTAAGCAGACCAGAATGAAACTGCAATTTAATTAGGGACAGGTTTATGCTTGGCCGGGCGGCCAGGTTGACCGGGACGAAGGCGGCGGCCACTGAGGGCTTCCATGGCGCGAACAAAAGCCGCATCCCCATGCGCCAAACCACGGCGAGCGGTATCCTCAATCCATTGATTCTCTTTAGTTTTTTTGAAAGCAAGTGCACACTTTTGATATGCCTCCTCGCGCGCAAACGGGGTGTTGCCCAGGCCCCAATACGGCGCCAGTGCCACCAGGCCGCGCTGCGCGGTGTGCCCGGCGTAATGGCCATGACTGCTCCACGGCCACTGGCTGGGATGGGACGCGTCGCCGTCGGCCACGGCCAGCCAGTCGCAGTACAACATACCGTCCAGCCCATGACGCTCGGTTTGCAACACACCGGTGCGAAAACGGCCATCCCACAGCGTGCCGCGGCGCCCATGGCGGGCATTGAAATCGCGCACGTAGCGCCTGCCTATGCCTTGCACCCAGCGCGACAAGCCCGTGCTGTCAACCGGTGTGGCCAACAGCGCCAGCCGCTGATGGCTTAGGCCATACGCGTGCAGCCGAACCCCTTGCTCGGTGGCCACGGTTTGAAGGGTGCGAATGCAGGCCTGGCGGTCTTGGTCGTCACGGGCAATCGCTTGCCCGTCGTGTCCGCACAGCAGCAACAGGTGCAGGCGATGCGGCAAACACAGTCGGGGTTGTCGCGCCATGGGTCTTAGGCGTCAAAAATGCGCTGCCCGGTAAGGCGCTCGTGCTCACGCAAGGCAAATCGGTCGGTCATGCCCGCAATGTAGTCGGTCACGCCGCGGGGGGTCACGGGCTGGCCGTCGGGCATGGGCAGGGCGCCTTGCAAATAGGCGCCAAACAAGTCTTGCACCACGCGTTGGCCCTGCGCCATGCTGTGGCTGACTTGGGGGTGCCGGTACAGGTGCTGCATGAGCACCGATTTGAGCTGTTGCAACCCCTGCGCCACGGGCGGCGAAAAACCCACCAAGGCCGGCCCGGCGCGCACCGCCTGGGTGTTGGCTGGGGCGTGCTGCTGCAGCTGCGCTTGGGTGTGTGACACCAGGTCGTGCACCAGCAGGCTAAGCAAGGCGCGCAGCACCATATACAACTCGCGCCGGGTGTGCGCGCCCTGGGGCGCCAATTGGGCTTGGCGGCAGGCGCGCTGCCAAAGTTCAAGCGGCCACAACACCTCGGCGGCCAACAGTGCCGAGCGCAGTCCGTCGTCGATGTCGTGGGTGCAGTAGGCAATTTCATCGGCCAAGTTACACAGCTGGGCCTCAAGCGAGGGTTGGCCACCGTGCAAAAAGCGTGCGCCCACACCGCCGGGCTCATGCGCCTCAAGCACGCGGGCGTGTCGCGCCGCGCAGTGCTTCAAAATGCCCTCGCGCGTTTCAAAGCACAGGTTCAAGCCGTCAAACGCGGTGTAGCGCAACTCAAGCTTGTCCACCACCCGCAGGCTTTGCAGATTGTGCTCAAACCCCTGCAAATCCAACGCGACGGTTTGTAGCCCTAAGGCGCGCCACGCGGCGTTCAGCGCGTCTTGCCCGGCATGGCCAAAAGGCGTATGTCCCAGGTCGTGGGCCAAGGCAATCGCCTCCACCAAGTCTTCGTGTAGGTGCAGGCGCCGCGCGGCACTGCGTGCCAATTGCGCCACCTCAAGTGAGTGGGTTAGCCGGGTGCGAAACAAATCGCCCTCGTGATTGATGAAGACCTGTGTTTTGTACACCAAGCGGCGAAACGCGCTGCTGTGAATCACCCGGTCACGGTCGCGCTGGTAGGCGTTGCGCGCGCCATCGTCGGGCTCGGGCACGCGGCGCCCGCGTCCGCGCTGGGGCGCGCTGGCGTAAGGGGCGAGCGATTCGCTCACGCCAAGCCAGCGTGGCGCAGCATGGCCAGCACCGCATCGTCGGGCACGGCAAGCACGCGAGCTTGGCCCACCTGCGGCACCAACACGTAGCGCACCGCCGCGGCTTCAGCCTTTTTGTCTGCACGCATCAGCGCCAAATAACGCGCTGCCTGCCCATCCGCGGTCACATCGGGTAGCGCCGGGGCCTGCACCGGCAAACCCGCAGCCTTTAGCAAGGGCACCAAACGCTGCAGCAC
>JALRBF010000044.1 GCA_023262365.1 Burkholderiaceae bacterium | reverse complement strand
TAAACGTTTACAAAGACTGAGTAAAAGCAACTAAACCTAAATGGTACGAACGTAAGTTTTTTATGTTTGCAGCAGGTATGGGAACAGTTTGGGGAACATTATACGTAAGTAGTAGAATACAATGAACCAAAACATGAAAGTTCATTGTTTCCACTTCTCAGTGTTTCCTTTGCCTTGTTGTTTTTTGAAAACGTTCAGAAAGGAAACAAACCAGCTAAGCTGTCAATGTGCATTGCTGCATGAAGCGAAAGCTGTTGAGGTTTTTGATTTCGCGCCGCGTGCCCAGCGCTTGCCCAGGACGGCGCACCGAGACGTTGGCGTCGCAGCGAAAGCTGCCTTCTTGCATGTTACCGTCGCAAATACCAATCCAGCGCACCAGCCGGTGCAGCTCGCGCGCGTAGGCCACGGCCTCGGCGCTGCTGCGCATGTCGGGCTCGGTGACGATTTCAAGCAGCGGCGTGCCGGCACGGTTGAGGTCGATGCCGCTCATGCCCGCAAAGTCTTCGTGCAGCGATTTGCCCGCGTCTTCTTCTAGGTGCGCACGCACCAACCGCACCTCGTGCGGGGCGTCTTGCCAGTCAAAGGCCACGGCCCCGCCTTGCACCACCGGAATTTCGTACTGGCTAATTTGATAGCCCTTGGGTAGGTCGGGATAAAAATAATTTTTGCGCGCAAACACACTGCGCGGCGCCACTTGCGCCTGCACCGCCAAGCCAAAACGAATGGCACAAGCCACGGCGGCGCGGTTCATCACCGGCAAGGCCCCGGGCAAAGCCAAGTCCACCGCACAGGCTTGGGTGTTGGGCTCGGCGCCAAAGGCGGTGCTGGCGCGGCTAAAAATTTTGCTTTGGGTGGCCAATTGCACGTGGGTTTCAAACCCAATCACCACCTCATAGCCTTGCACCAAGAGCGCGCTCATGCCGTGCCTCCGGGGCTTTGGCTGTGCCACGACGTGGCTTGTTGAAACCCGTGTGCCAAGGCCAACAGGCGCGACTCTTGAAGGTAGTTGCCGATGAGCTGCATGCCCACGGGCAGGCCCTGGGCGCCAAAGCCCACCGGCACGCTCATGGCTGGCAAACCAGCCAAGCTCGCCGAGAGCGTGTAGATGTCGGCCAGGTAGCTGGCCACGGGGTCGTCGTCTTGCGCGCCAATGGTCCAGGCCACGGTGGGCGCCACCGGCCCAAACAACACATCGCACCGCTCAAATGCGGCTTGAAAGTCTTGCGCAATTAAGCGGCGAATTTGTTGCGCCTTAAGGTAGTAGGCGTCGTAGTAACCATGGCTGAGCACGTACGTGCCGGTGAGGATGCGGCGCTGCACCTCGGCCCCCAAGCCTTCGCTGCGCGAGCGCCCGTAGAGATCGGCCAAGTCGGCCGGGTTGCTGGCGCAGGCAGTGCAGCCGGGCGAGGGTCCGCGAGCGGGACTCGTCGGCGTAGATCTCGATGCTGTCGTCCGCGGCATTGGCGGGCCAGAAGGCGAGCACGGCCTTGGCGGTGTAGCGGCCCTCGGCGACGATG
>JALRBF010000032.1 GCA_023262365.1 Burkholderiaceae bacterium | reverse complement strand
TCGGGCACGATGCGCGGGTCGGTGGTGTACACGCCGTCTACGTCGGTGTATATCAGGCACTCGTCGGCCTTAAGCGCGGCAGCCACGGCCACGGCCGAGGTGTCCGAGCCGCCTCGGCCTAGGGTGGTGATGTGGCCATTGCCGTCCACGCCCTGAAAGCCGGTGACGATTACCACCTTGCCCTGCGCCAGTTCGCCGCGTACGCGTTGGTCGTCTATGCTTTCAATGCGGGCTTTGGTGTGGGCGCTGTTGGTACGTATGGGCACTTGCCAGCCCGCTAGGCTAATGGCGGGCACACCTTGGGCGTGCAGGGCAATGGCCAGCAAGCCCACCGACACTTGCTCGCCCGTGGCCGCCAGCATGTCCAGCTCGCGCGCGTGCGCCGCGCCGGGCTTGGGTGGGGCCAGTTCGGCGGCCAGGCCAAGCAGGCGGTTGGTTTCACCGGCCATGGCGGAGGGCACCACCACCAGCTGGTGGCCGGCCCGGTGCCATTTGGCCACGCGCTTGGCCACGCTTTGTATGCGCTCAACCGAGCCCATTGAGGTGCCGCCGTATTTGTGAACAATAAGTGCCATGGTGTCGCGCCCAGGGGCGCATAAATTAACGCGTAATCGGCAATTATAAAAGTGGCACGTAGCGCAGCACGGTGCCTTGGCGCCGCACGTGGCCGTGGCCCACCTTAAGGTCGATGCGGTGGCCGGCCGTGCGGCACGCTTGCAGCTGGTGTTGCAGGGCGTGCAGCTGCGCCGTAGAGGCCCGCGCCGCGCAGTGCGCATGCAGCCAGTGGCGTAGCACATTGGCTTGGCGCGCCGGGCTTAGCGCTTGCAGCGCGGCAATGGCCGGGGGGTGGCCCACGTGCTGCATGTCGCTGGCGGCCAGCTCGCTCAGCAAGGCCTGGGCCTGCGCGGCGTGGCGGGCGCTGCGTGCCAGCGTTTGGCGCGCTTGCGGAAACGCCTGCAACAGGGCCGGCAGCACCTGGTGGCGTAGCCGGTTGCGGGTGCGCTGGGTGTCGGTGTTGGTGGGGTCGTTAACATACGGCGCGCCGGCCTGCTCCACCTCGGCGCGCAGTGCAGCCCCGGGCCATTGCAGCAGGGGCCGCACAAAGGTGCAGCCGTGGCGCTGCAGGCGCTCGGGCATGGCGGCCAAGCCGGCCAAGCCGGCGCCACGGGTCAGCGCCAGCAGCAGGCTCTCGGCTTGGTCATCGGCGTGCTGCCCCAACCATACCTGGGCCGCCCCGGCGTGGGCGGCGGCTTGCGCCAGCGCCAGGTAGCGGCTGTCGCGCGCGGCTTCTTCGGGGCTTTGGCCGGGGGCCGCTTGGGCGTTTACGGCCAGCACCTGCAGCGGCACGCCCCAGGCGTGGCAGCAGTGGCGCACGTGTTGCTCAAATTGGCTGGCTGCAGGCTGCAGCTGGTGATTCACGTGCAGCGCCACCACTTGCCCAGGGCGCGCCGCGCAGGCCGCCAGCAGCAGCGCGGTGGAGTCGGCCCCGCCGCTGTAGGCCACCGCCAGCGGGGCCTGGCTGCCCGCGCCGTGGGTGTGCCAAGCGTGCGCCGCGGCTTGTTGCAGCGTGGCGCTAGGGGGTGGGGGCTTCGGTAAAACGGCCATGGCTTTGCAGCCGCTCGTGGCGCCGGCGCAGCAGGGCCTCGGGTGGCAGGTCGGCCACTTCGCGCAGCGCGTCAAGCAGCGCGCGGCGCAGGGTACTGGCCGTGGCCATGGGGTCGCGGTGCGCGCCGCCCAGGGGCTCGGGTACAACGCGGTCAATGAGGCCCATGCCTTTGAGGCGTGCGGCGGTAATGCCCAGGGCCTCGGCGGCCACTTCGGCTTTTTCGGCGGTTTTCCACAAAATAGAGGCGCAGCCTTCGGGGCTAATCACCGAGTACACGGCGTATTGCAGCATCAGCACGGCATCGGCCACGGCAATGGCCAGTGCCCCGCCCGAGCCGCCCTCGCCGATTACCGTGGAGACGATGGGTACCTCGAGTTGGGCCATTTCAAAAATGTTGCGCCCAATCGCCTCCGACTGGCCGCGCTCCTCGGCGTCTATGCCGGGGTAGGCGCCGGGGGTGTCAACAAAGGTAAACACGGGCAACTTAAATTTTTCGGCCAGCTTCATGATGCGCAGGGCTTTGCGATAGCCCTCGGGCTTGGTCATACCAAAGTTGCGCTGGCTGCGTTCTTTGGTGTCGCGGCCTTTTTGGTGGCCCAACACCACGCAAGGCTGGCCGCTTAGCCGGGCCAAGCCGCCCACAATGCTCAAGTCATCGGCAAAGTGCCGGTCGCCGTGCAGCTCGGTAAAGTGGGTAAACAGCGTGCGGATGTAGTCCAGCGTGTAGGGCCGGTCGGGGTGGCGCGCAATGCGCGTAATTTGCCACGGCGTGAGCTGGGCGTAAATGTCTTTGGTGAGTTGTTGGCTTTTTTTGCTCAGCTGCTCAATTTCGTCGCTGATGTCCACCGCCGACTCGTCTTGCACGTAGCGCAATTCGTCGATTTTTTGTTCGAGTTCGGCAATGGGTTGCTCAAAATCGAGAAAGTTTTTTTTGCTCACGTTGTTTCGTTCTCCAGCCACCCCACGCCCAGGCTTAGTAGGCCACGGGCAACGGGTCCAGCGACCGCCAAATATACCAAGTTGCCACGCTGCGGTACGGCGCCCACGCCTGCGCCACTTCGCGCGCGTCGCTGCGGCTTACGGCCTCGCCCGAAAAGTACAGGCGGCTGATGCCGGCAAGCAGGCCGATGTCGTCCAGCGGCAACACGTCGGGGCGCAACAGGTAAAAAATTAAAAACATCTCCGCCGTCCAGCGTCCTATGCCACGCACGGTGATGAGTTCGCGAATAATCGCCTCATCGTCCATGTGCTGCCACTGTTTGGCGTGCAGTCGGCCGTCTTCAAAGTGTCGCGCAAGGTCTTGAATGTATTCCACCTTGCGCTGACTTAGCCCGGCCTCGCGCAGGGTGGTGGGGGCCACGGCCAGCATGTGCTTGGGCGTGACGCGTGGCACCGCGGCTTCGCACCGGTCCCACACCGCTTGCGCCGCGCGCACCGAAATTTGTTGGCCCACGATGCTGCGGGCCAGCGTAACAAACGCATCACCGCGCGACTCGAGCATACCCTGCTCGTACTGCGGCAGCAGTTTGCGCAGCACGCGGTCGCGCTTCATTAAATGGGCGCGGGCGTCGGCCCAATAGCTGGGCTGCTGCAGCGCGGCGCGAGCGCGGGGCACTACAGCCGCTCCCAGGTGGTGCCTTGCGGGCTGTCTTTGAGTGTCACGCCCTGCTCGGCCAGCGCGTGGCGTATGGCGTCGGCGCGGGCGTAGTCTTTGGCCTGTTTGGCCGCGGCGCGCTCGGCAATTTGGGCTTGAATGTGCTCGGCGCTGAGCGCTTGGTCGCTGGCACCGCGTTGCAGGTAGGCTTGCGGGTCGTCTTGCAGCAAGCCCAGAACGCCGCCCAAGGCACGCAGCCACCCTGCCGCCTGGGCGCTGCCGCTGCGGTTAACCTCCGCGGCCAGCTCAAACAGCACCGCCACCGCCGCAGGCGTGCCAAAGTCCTCGTTCATGGCCCGGGCAAAGGCTTGGGCGTGGGCGTTGGCTTGCCAATCAAGCACCACCGGCTCGGGCGCCACCTGAGACAGCGCGGTGTAAAGCCGGCGCAGCCCGGTGCGGGCGTCTTTGAGGTGCTCAACCCCGTAATTGAGCGCGCTGCGGTAGTGCGCGCGCACAATAAAAAAGCGCAGCGTCTCGGCATCTACGGTTTGCAGCACATCGCGAATGGTAAAAAAGTTGCCCAGGCTTTTGGACATTTTTTCGTCGTTGATGCACACACACAAGTCAAACAACCACGTGTCCACGCCGGCAAAGTAAAAGTCAAACACCCCGGTCAGGGTTTCGCCTTCAAACATCACGTTGTCGCGGAACACGTCGGCATGCACCGGGCCACGGGGCAAAGCCACGTATGTGCTGCTGGCGTGGAGGTGGGTTTGGAAGGCCAACTCGGCCTGGAGCAACTCAGCTTGCGCGGCATCGAGGTGGGGCAAGATGTCGGGCACCACGGCTTGCCACCAAGAAAGCGCACGCAAATTGGCCTGCTCGCCTGGGTAGTCGCGCGCGGCCAGGTGCATGCGCGCCAACATCTCGCCCATCGCCGCGCAGTGTGCGCTTTGCGGTTGCAGTTGGCTGGTGCCGCTGAGTTTGTTGACCAGGGCCGCAGGTTTGCCGCAGACCGTATGCAGGTACTGGCCTTGCGCGTCGGCCATGGGGTCAGGCACGCTGACGCCGTGCTGCGCCAAGTGGTGCATCAGCCCCAAATAAAACGGCAGTTGCTCGTGGCTGAGGCGCTCAAACAGCGTCAACACCCACTCCTGCGTCGCGCCGTCTCGTTGTGAAGTCACGAAATAGTTGGTGTTCTCGATGCCACCTTGTATGCCTTTGAGCGCGACCAATTCGCCCAGTTGGAGCGTGTCGAGCAAGCCTTGTGCGTCGGCAGGAGAGACTTCGGTGAAAACAGCCATGGATGGAGTGTGCAGTGGGGCCGCGCGGACCGGGCAGGTGGTCGCGCCAAACCGATCATTTTAGAGGCTGAATCTGGCGGACAATGGCGCCATGAGCGATGCCAAACCTTTGATGCTGCTGGTGGATGGATCCAGCTATTTGTACCGTGCGTTTCACGCCATGCCAGACCTGCGCGTGGACCGCAACGACCCCAACAGCGCGCCTACGGGTGCCGTGCGCGGCATGATCAACATGATGCAAGCGCTGCACAAGACCTGGCCCCAGGCGCACTTGGGCGCTTGCGTGTTCGACGCCTCTGGCCCCACCTTTCGCGACGACTTGTACGCGGAGTACAAAGCCAATCGCTCG
>JALRBF010000014.1 GCA_023262365.1 Burkholderiaceae bacterium | reverse complement strand
AGGCGCTTGGCCAGCGAGCCCGCGGCCACATTGCGCAAGGCGGTACGCCACGGCATCAGGGCGTCGGCCTGAAACATGTAGCCGGCGCGGCTGTTGACGCCGTTGAGCGGCTCGCCAAACACCTCCATCTTGCCCGAGGACGGGCGCAACAAACCCGCGGCCACATTCAGTAGCGTGGATTTGCCGCAGCCCGTGGGGCCCACCACCGACACAAACTCTCCCGCGGCCACCTGCAACGTGGTGTCTTGGACGGCAATGTAGCGGCCACCGTCTTGATCGTTGGAGGCAAAAACGCAGGAGACGCTTTCAAAGTTCAGTGCTGGGGTGGACATCACAACAACCCGCCCTTACTTGGGCGCTCGCTCAACAAACTCGTTGGTAAAGGTGCGCGCCAAGTCGATTTCGTTGGCCTTGATTTGCGGCTTGTACGCCGCCAGCGATTTGAGTGCGGTTTTTGTCCCGTCCACCGAAATCATGCCATCAGGCGACATGGCCTCTTTGAGGCTGTTAAAGGTTTTTTTGTACAAGTCGGGGTCACCCATGCTGTAGCTTGAGGGAACGGTCTTAAGTACATCTTCGGCGCTGGCGGTTTGAATCCAACGCGCGGCCTTGACCATGGCATTGGTGAGGGCCTGAACCGTTTTGGGGTTGTTTTTAATAAACGCTTCCGACGTGTACAAACAGCCTGCGGGCATGTCCCCCCCAAACACATCGCGCGCCGCAGCGAGTTTGCGCGTGTCCACCAGCACCTTAATGGCGCCATCGCGTTCCAGGCTGGATATCACCGGATCCAAATTGGCAATGGCGTCGATTTGGCCCGACTTCATGGCCGCCACGGCCCCAGAGCCTGCGCCAACCCCAATAAAAGACACCTCCTTGCCGCTGATGCCCGCGCGGTCAAGCACAAAGCTGGCCACCATGTTGGTGGACGAGCCAGGCGCGGTTACGCCAATTTTCTTGCCCTTCAAATCGGCCAGGCTTTTGTAGTCGGGCATGGTTTTGGTTGACACCGCCAACACAATTTGCGGGGCGCGTGCCTGCTGCACAAACGCTTTGAAATACTGTTTTTTGGCCTGCAAATTGATGGTGTGCTCGTAAGCCCCCGAAACCACATCGGCCGAGCCGCCCACCACCGCCTGCAGGGCCTTGGAGCCACCGGCAAAGTCCACAATGGTGACGTTAACGCCCTCTTCTTTAAAGTACCCACGCTGCTCAGCAATGGTCAGGGGCAGGTAGTAAAACAACGACTTGCCGCCAACGGCAATGGTGACCTTGTCGACTTCAGCTTGAACGGCACCGGTAAACCCCACACCGGTTGCCCATACCGCCAAGACGGCAAACATGCGACGCGAAAATTTCATGCGTTTCTCCTCGTTATGTTGTAAATGAATCGCACCCAGCGCTTGCCATGTGCCAACGCTTGTGATGCAAGCGCCACGATTCTATAAAAAAAGCCCCCGCATGCAGGCCGGGGGCTGGGTTGGTCGGGCGGCCCGCTCGGGGCGCGCCCAACGGGGCGGTGAATCAGTGAAACTGTTCTTCTTCGGTGGAGCCGGTTAAGGCCTTCACACTCGACTGCCCGCCTTGAATCACGGTGGTGACGTCGTCGAAGTAGCCAGCCCCCACTTCTTGCTGGTGCGACACAAACGTGTAGCCCTGCTCGCGTGCGGCAAACTCGGGCTCTTGCACCATGTTC
>JALRBF010000333.1 GCA_023262365.1 Burkholderiaceae bacterium | reverse complement strand
AAGGCTATCGAGGCGGCGAATATGTCGGCGATCAAGTGGCCAAGCGACGGGAAGTACCTGGGCGACTGGAAAAAAGGAGAGAAAGTCGCGCAAGGGGGAAGAGGGCTTACTTGGCGCGATAAGATTACGGCGGTCAATGGTGGCAATTGCTACAACTGCCATCAAATCGACCCATCCTTCAACTCGTATGGCACGCTCGGGCCGAGCTTGGCAGGTTACGGCAAGTTGCGCGGTGTGACCGACCCCAACAGCCCGGCAGCGCAAGCGGTGGTGAAGTACACCTGGGGCAAGATTTGGAACTCGCGTGCCTACAACGCCTGCTCCAACATGCCTCGCGCGGGCACCAATGGCGTGTTGACGCAAGATCAAGTGCGCGACTTGGTGGCGCTGCTCCTTGACCCTAACTCGCCAGTTAACAAGTAACCCACGCCGGGCCACGCCCGGCAGCGGTTCGGGGGCTTAGGCCCCCCTTTTTTTGTACACGGGTCGCTGCGCTTGGTGACTCTAGGGAGCAGGACGATGGAACGCAGAGAATTTATGCAAGTGCTGGCGGTGGCCGCTGCCGCGGGTATGCCGCTGGCCAACCGCGCGGCGTTGGCGGGCAACGCCACGGGTGCCGACGCCTTGTACCAAGTGCCAGCTTTTGGCAACGTGAGCTTTTTGCACTTTACCGACTGCCACGCGCAGCTGCGCCCGATTTACTTTCGCGAACCCAGCCTGAACTTGGGCGTAGCCGAGGCCGCGGGCCGCCCCCCGCATTTGGTGGGCGAGCATTTGCTCAAGCACTTTGGCATGGCGCCCAACACCGCGCAAGCCCACGCCTTTACTGCGCTTAACTTCACCCAAGCGGCGCAAACCTACGGCAAGGTAGGCGGCTTTGCGCACTTGGCTACGCTCGTCAAGCGTTTGCGCGCCAGCCGTCCGCACGCCTGGCTGCTTGACGGTGGCGACACCTGGCAAGGCTCGGCCACGGCGCTGTGGACCAAGGGCCAAGACATGGTTGACGCCTGCAAGCTGCTGGGTGTGGACATGATGAGCCCGCACTGGGAATTCACCCTCGGTGCCGATCGCGTGCAAGAAATCGTTAAGAACGACTTTGGCGACGAGTTGGCTTTTCTGGCACACAACGTACATACCACCGACTTTGAAGACCAAGTATTTCAGCCCTACGTTATGCGCAGCATGAATGGTGTACCCGTGGCCGTGATTGGCCAAGCGTTTCCGTACACCCCCATTGCTAACCCGCGATACATGGTGCCAGACTGGAGCTTTGGCATCAAAGACGACAAGCTGCAAGGCTGGGTGGACGAGGCGCGCAGCAAAGGCGCGCAGGCGGTGGTGGTGTTGTCGCACAACGGCATGGATGTGGACATCAAAATGGCCTCACGCGTTACTGGGGTGGACGCGATTTTGGGCGGCCACACACACGACGGGGTGCCCGCGCCGGTGATCGTCTCGAATGCTGGGGGCAAAACGCTGGTGACCAACGCCGGCTCAAATGGCAAGTTTTTGGGTGTGCTCGACTTTGATGTGCGTGGCGGCAAGGTGCAAGATTTTCGTTACCGACTGCTGCCGGTGTTTGCCAATTTGCTGCCGGCTGACCCCGCCATGCAAGCCCACATCGACAAGGTGCGTGCGCCTTATGCGGCCAAGCTGGACGAACAACTGGCCACCTCCGAGGGGTTGTTGTACCGCCGGGGCAACTTTAACGGCACGTGGGACCAGCTGATTGTGGACGCGCTCATGGACGTCAAGGGTGCGCAAATTGCGTTCTCACCAGGCTTTCGTTGGGGCACCAGCATCTTGCCCGGTCAGGCCATTACACGGGATCACCTCATGGACCAAGTCGCCATCACTTACCCGGCGACCACGCTGACCAACATGACCGGGGTGATGATTAAAACGGTGCTTGAGGACGTGTGCGACAACTTGTTTAACCCCGACCCTTACTACCAGCAAGGCGGCGACATGGTGCGCGTGGGCGGTTTGCGATACACCTGCGACCCGCTGGCCGATTCGGGCAAACGCATCAGCGACATGCGTTTGGGTGGCAAAGCCATCGAGGCCGACAAAACCTACAAGGTGGCCGGCTGGGCGCCCGTGGCGCAAGGTGCAACGGGCACACCCATTTGGGAGGTGATGGAGACTTACTTTAAGGCCAACCCAGTTATTAAGCCACGCCAGCCTAACGTGCCGAAATTAAAAGGCATGGCGGGTAACGCCGGCATGATGTAGAGAGCGTTAGGGTCGCTTAACCCACTTGAGCCAGTTATATGCTGCCGGGTGACCCTGGCTATTTCAGTGCGAATACCAAGTGGTCGGCCAAGTGAACACTCTTCGGGCCAGAGCAGTTCTGTCGCCGCTATTTCGCTTTTTTCGTCGCTTCGATTGCGCGTTTTGTGTCATCCCAGAACCTAATTCGGGCATCAATGGAATCATTAGCCGTTTTCTGGGCTTCAGCTAATTTTTGGGGCGAGTCAATCAGGGCATCGATTAAATCCAAAGCCAGGGGGCCGTGCTCGTTGCCATCCAAGTCAATGTGCCTAGCCAGGTAATAGTGAAATGCTGGGGCCTGTTTCTCAGTAATTTTCATACGCTTCAACAGCGATGAAAACATTGAGGCGATCACATGCTCCCGCCCGACTGCAAAAGCGGTCGCAATGACATGGCCTTTCCCGGAATCAATGAAGC
>JALRBF010000317.1 GCA_023262365.1 Burkholderiaceae bacterium | reverse complement strand
TACATTGCCATGAAGAGTGCGCCTGACTTGTCACCGCGCAACTTCACCGCCATGCTGCGCCTAGACCACAACCGCGCCGCCAGCCAACTGGCAGCCAAAATGGGCGAGCCCGTGGCGGCCATACAAAAGCTTTGCGTGTGGGGTAACCACTCGCCCACCATGTACGCCGACTACCGCTTTGCCACGGTGGGTAGCGACATGGTGAAAGACCGCATCAACGACCAGGTGTGGAACGCCGAGACCTTTTTGCCCACCGTGGGCAAGCGCGGTGCGGCCATCATTGAAGCCCGCGGCTTGTCCTCGGCGGCCTCGGCGGCCAATGCGGCCATTGACCACATGCGCGATTGGGCGCTGGGCACCAACGGCGGCTGGGTCACCATGGGCGTGCCCTCCGAGGGCTGGTACGACATTCCCAAAGACGTGATGTTTGGCTTTCCCGTAACTTGCGCCAACGGCGACTACCAAGTGATTGAGGGGCTGGAGATTGACGCCTTTAGCCGCGAGCGGATTCAAAAAACGCTCGACGAGTTGCTCGACGAGCAACGCGGCGTGGCGCACCTGCTTTAAGGGCGGCAGATGGCGGCGGTGGCCCATCCGCGCGAGGTGCTGCTGGGCGCACAAGGCGGCGGCGTGGCCCTGCCGGTGTGCGACCACTACTGCGGCGTGGAGGCGCGCATGCGCAAAAGCCTGGCGCTGCAGGCCGAGACCCTGGCCCGCACTGGCGTGTGCGGCTTTGACGTGACGTTGGACTGCGAGGACGGCGCCCCGGTGGGACGCGAGGCCGAGCACGTGGAACTGGTGCTGGACATGCTGGCATTGGCCGCGCCGCAGGCACGCGTGGGGGTGCGCGTGCACCCAGTGGATCACCCCAGTTTTGCACACGACGTGGCCCGCTTGGTGGGCCGCGCTGGGCCGCGCCTGGCCTACGTGATGGTGCCCAAAATTGACACCCCAGCCGATTTGGCACGGGCCGCTGAGGCGGTGACCCAGGCCGGCGCACCGCAGTTGCCACTGCACGCGCTCATCGAGTCGCCCTTGGCGGTGCAACACGCGTTTGACATCGCGGCGCAACCCCGCTTGCAGTCATTAAGTTTTGGCGTGATGGATTTTGTGTCGTCCCACGGCGGGGCCATTCCGGCTTCGGCCATGTCGGTGCAGGGGCAGTTTACGCACCCGCTGGTGGTGCGCGCCAAGTTGGCCATTGCCAGCGCGTGCCACGCCCACGGCAAGGTGCCCTCGCACGCGGTTATTCCCGAGTTCAAAGACACGCAAGCGTTTGCCCACGCCGCGCAGCAGGCGCGTGAGTCGTTTGGCTGCACGCGCATGTGGAGCATCCACCCCGATCAAATTCCGCTCATCTTGCAAGCCTTTGCCCCCAGCGCCGACGAGGTGCAGCACGCAGCCGAGGTGATGGTGGCCGCAGCCGCGGCCGACTGGGCGCCGGTGCAGGTGCGCGGGGTATTGCAAGACCGTGCCAGCTACCGCTACTTTTGGCAGGTGCTTGAGCGTGCCCAACAAACCGGGGTGGCGTTGCCGTCTTCGGTACAGCATTTTTTTTAGGTCCCAGGCGTGGCCAGGCCGCGCCAGTTTATTGAAGCAAAGAGGTTGTCATGGCAGATTTTTTAGCGAATTACCAAGCCCACGTTGCCGAGCGCGCCGCCATGGGTATTCCGCCCCTGCCCCTAAGCGCGGAGCAAACCGCCGCGCTGATTGAAGCACTCAAAGCCGCCTCGGCCGACGACGCGGCCGAGTTGCTGAACTTGCTCACCCACCGCGTGCCGCCGGGTGTGGACGATGCCGCGCAAGTCAAGGCCAGCTTCTTGTCTGCGGTGGCGCACGGTGACGTGGCCGTGGCCGCGTTATCTAGGCAACGCGCCACCGAGTTGCTGGGCACCATGGTGGGTGGCTACAACGTCAAGCCGTTAATCGACTTGCTTGACGACGACAGCGTGGGCGAGGCGGCTGCCCAAGGCCTTAAGCACACCCTGTTGATGTTTGATGCGTTTCACGACGTGGCCGACAAAGCCAAAGCCGGCCACGCGCGGGCGCAAGCGGTGCTGCAAAGTTGGGCAGACGCCGAGTGGTTCACCTCACGCCCCGAGGTGCCGCCCAGCCTCACCGTGACGGTGTTTAAGGTGCCTGGCGAGACCAATACCGACGATTTGTCGCCTGCGCCCGATGCATGGAGCCGCCCCGATATTCCGCTGCACTACCTGGCCATGCTCAAAAACGCGCGCGCCGGCGCGGCGTTTGCCCCTGAAGAAGACGGCAAGCGCGGGCCCATGGCGTTTATTAACTCGCTCAAAGAAAAAGGTCATTTGGTGGCGTACGTGG
>JALRBF010000311.1 GCA_023262365.1 Burkholderiaceae bacterium | reverse complement strand
GAGGACATTGCCGCACACTACGGCGCCGATTTGGTGATTGCCTCCGATGGCGTGAACTCGCGCATTCGCGAGCGCTTTGCCTCCACCTACCAGCCCGACATTGACGTGCGCCATTGCCGCTTTGTATGGCTCGGCACGCGCAAGCTGTTTAAGGCCTTTACTTTTGCCTTTGAGCAAAACGAGCACGGCTGGTTTCAAGCGCACGCGTATCAGTTTGATGGCGACACCTCGACGTTTATTGTGGAGTGCCCCGAGCAGGTGTGGCAGGCCACCGGGCTGGCTGACATGACGCAAGAGCAAAGCATCGCGTACTGCGAGCGGTTGTTTGCCAAATACCTGGACAACAAGCCCCTGATGTCCAACGCCACGCACCTTCGCGGCTCGGCCATGTGGATCAAGTTTCAGCGCGTGATTTGCCAGCACTGGACGCACTGGATGCCGCAGGCCAACGGCCAGTCGGTGCCCTACGTGCTCATGGGCGACGCGGCGCACACCGCGCACTTCTCGATTGGCTCGGGTACCAAACTTGCCCTAGAAGACGCCATTGCCATGGCCGATGCGTTTGACACCTGGGGGCATCAGGCCACGCAGCTGCCCGAGGTGCTTAGGCGCTACGAGGACGAGCGCGGGTTGGAAGTGCTTAAGATTCAAAATGCCGCGCGCAACTCCACCGAGTGGTTTGAGCACGTCGATCGCTACGCGCACATGGACCCGGCGCAACTCACCTACGCCTTGCTCACGCGCAGCCAGCGTATCTCGCACGAAAACCTTAGGCTGCGCGACGCGCACTACGTGGCGGGGTACGAGCGTTGGTTTGCGCAGCACCAAGCGGGGTTAGCGGGCGACGCGCTGCAAGTCAAGCAGGCCACGCCGCCGATGTTTTTGCCTCTGCAGGCGCGCGAGCTCACCATCAAAAACCGGGTCATGGTCTCGCCCATGGCCACGTACTCGGCGCAAGACGGTTTGCCCAACGACTTTCACCTGATGCACTACGGCGCGCGCGCCCAAGGTGGGGCGGGCATCGTGTTCACCGAAATGACGTGCGTCAGCCCTGAGGCACGCATCACCCCTGGCTGTCCTGGCTTGTGGAGCCAGGAGCAAATGCAGGCTTGGCGCCGCATTACCGACTTTGTGCACCAGCACACCGACGCCAAAATTGCCCTGCAACTCGGGCACGCGGGGCGCAAGGGCTCAACCCGGCGGGCTTGGGACGGCATTGACCAACCGCTGGATACCGCCGCCTCGGGCGAGGCCAACTGGCCGTTGTTGGCGCCCTCGGCGCTGCCCTACATCGACGGCGTGAGCCAAGTGCCAGCCGAAATGACCGAAGCCGACATGGACGCCGTGTGCGCCGCCTTTGAGCACGCCACCCGACTGGGCGCAGAGGCCAACTTTGACTGGCTTGAGTTGCACTGCGCTCACGGCTATTTGCTCTCGGGTTTTATTTCACCGCTCACCAACCGGCGCGGCGACGCCTACGGCGGGTCGCTGGCCAACCGGCTGCGCTTTCCGCTGCGGGTGTTCTCGGCCATGCGTGCCATTTGGCCAGCCAGTCGGCCGATGTCGGTGCGCATCTCGGCCCACGACTGGGTCGAAGGCGGTATTACGCCAGACGATGCGGTGCAGATTGCCGTGGCCTTTAAACAAGCCGGGGTGGACTTTGTTGACTGCTCCTCGGGCCAGGTAGACAAACGCGAGCAGCCGGTGTACGGTCGCATGTTTCAAACGCCATTTGCCGACCGCGTGCGCAACGAGGCCGGCGTCAAAACCATTGCCGTGGGCGCCATCTCCGAAGCCGATCACGTCAACAGCATCATTGCCGCAGGCCGCGCCGACTTGTGCGCGGTGGCACGCCCGCACCTGGCCAACCCGGCGTGGACGCTCACCGAGGCCGCACGCATTGGCTACCAGGCGCTGGCTTGGCCCAAGCCGTATGTCTCGGCCAAGCGTCAGCTCGAAACGCAGTTCGAGCGCGCGGTTGTCCCTCCCTCTTCCGTGAAAGCCACGTCATGACCCAACCCTCTGCTGCCGCGCGTCACCTACCGGGCCAACCTCACCAATTGCCGCGCCATCGGCACGCCATGCAACACCATCAAGGCCAGCACATTCAGTGGCAGTGGCACAACGGCGTGGCCACCGTGACGCTGGCGCGCCCCGAGCGCAAAAACCCACTCACCTTCGACTCGTATGCCGAGTTGCGCGACTTGTTTCGCGCCTTGGTCTACGCCGACGATGTGCACGCTGTGGTGCTGACTGGGGCGGGGGGCAATTTTTGCTCAGGCGGAGACGTGCACGACATCATTGGCCCACTTACCCAGCTGGACATGCCCGGCTTGCTGGCCTTTACGCGCATGACCGGAGACGTCATTAAGGCCATGCGGGCGTGCCCGCAGCCCATCCTTGCCGCCATCGACGGCGTGTGCGCCGGCGCCGGTGCTTTGCTGGCGCTGGGTTCAGACCTGCGCCTGGGCACGGCGCGCAGTTCGGTGCATTTTTTGTTTAACAAAGTGGGCTTGGCCGGTTGCGACATGGGCGCGTGCGCCTTGTTGCCGCGCGTGATTGGGCAGGGACGCGCGGCGGAGTTGCTGTTTTTTGGCCGAGGTCTGAAAGGCGAAGAGGCCGAGCGCTGGGGCTTTTACAACAAGCTGTGCGAACCCGACACCCTGCAAGACGACGCCATGCAGTGGGCGCAGCGACTGGTGGCCGGGCCCACGTTTGCCAACGGTGTGACCAAAAAAATGCTGCATCAAGAGTGGAACATGGGTGTGGACGAAGCCATTGAGGCCGAGGCGCAGGCGCAGGCCTTGTGCATGATGACCAACGACTTTCACCGGGCCTATCACGCGTTTGTGGCCAAGCAAACACCAGTCTTTGGGGGCGACTGACGTGAGCGATGCCGCCTCAACCAGCCCCATGTCCCAAGCCAGCATGGCGCTGCCTTGGTTTGACGCCTCGCACCGCACCCTCAAGGCCGAGCTTGACACCTGGGCCGCGGCGCACCTGCGGCACGACGAGCCCGAGGGGCAGACTGCCCTAGACGCGCGCTGTCGCGCCCTGGTGCAGCAATTGGGGCAAGCCGGGTGGCTGCGCCATGCCGTGGCCGGACAGGCCATGGGTGGGGCCGCCGACCGTATTGACACGCGCAACCTGTGCTTGCTGCGCGAGACGCTTGCGTTTCACGACGGCTTGGCTGACTTTGCCTTTGCCATGCAAGGCTTGGGTAGCGGCACCGTGGCGTTGTTTGGCAACGCCGCGCAGCAAGCTGCGTGGCTGCCACGGGTGGCCAGCGGAGAGGCCATTGCCGCTTTTGCACTCAGCGAGCCGCAGGCCGGCTCCGACGTGGCCGCCATGGCGTGCCATGCCGCGCCTGATGGGCAAGGGGGCTACCGCATCAGCGGCGAAAAAACCTGGATCTCCAACGGCGGCATTGCCGACTTTTACACCGTCTTTGCGGTTACCGAGCCTGGTGCCGGCGCCAAAGGCATCAGCGCGTTTTTGGTGCCGGCCGATCAGCCGGGGCTGCACATTGCCAAGCGCATTGACGTGGTGGCCCCGCACCCGCTGGCCACCTTGCGTTTTGACGCCGCCCCCGTGGCCGCGAGCCAACGCATTGGGCAAGAGGGTGGTGGCTTTAAGCTGGCCATGGCCACCTTGGACGTGTTTCGTACCTCGGTGGCGGCCGCGGCACTGGGTTTTGGACGCCGTGCGCTGCACGAGGCGCTGCGCCAGGCGCGCGAGCGTGCCATGTTTGGCGGGCGCTTGGCCGACTTTCAAATCACCCAGGCCAAATTGGCCGATATGGCCACCGAACTCGAAGCCGCTGCGCTGCTTACTTATCGCGCGGCGTGGCTGCGCGATCAGGGCCAGCGCGTGACACAAGAGGCCGCCATGGCCAAAATGTACGCCACCGAGGCGGCGCAGCGCGTCATCGACGCCGCCGTGCAAATGCATGGCGGGCGCGGCGTCACCAAAGGTGAGGTGGTCGAGTCGTTGTACCGTGAAATCCGCGCGCTGCGTATTTACGAAGGCGCCACCGAGGTGCAGCAACTCATCATTGCCCGGCATTTGTTACACGCGTCCAACGCCTGAAATCGCGCGCACGGAGGTTCAAGCATGTATCCTGAGCTCGCCCCCAGTACCCACGTGGATTCGTTCACCCGCGACAACCTGCCGCCGGCCGACCAGTGGCCAGCTTTTGTGTTTTCTCGCCCCGAGGTGATCTACCCCGAGCAAATCAATGCCGTGGCGCAGTGGCTGGACCAAGCGGTGACCGATGGCCACGGGGCGCGCCCGGCGTTGGTGGGCATGGAGCAGGGCGAGCCCTTTGGGTGGACGTACGCCGAGTTGCTTGAGCGCGTGACACAAATTGGCCACGTGCTCACCCACGACTGCGCGCTGGTCCCCGGCCAGCGCGTGTTGCTGCGCGGCGCCAACACCCCCATGATGGCCGCTTGCCTACTGGCCGTGATGCGCGCAGGCCTCGTGGCCGTGCCCACCATGCCAGTGCTGCGCGCCACCGAGTTGCGCGTGATTGTGGACAAAGCGCAAATTGACGTGGCCTTGTACGATGCCCAATTGCCCGACGAGCTCACCCCGTGCATGGCTGACGGGCCAAACCCCGGGTTGCGTATGGCCGTGCCATTTCGTGCCAACGGCGCCAGCAACAGCCTTGAGGCGCGCATGGCCGCACACCCCAATACCGGGCTCGCGCACCCGGCCGGCCGTGACGACGTGTGCTTGATTGCCTTTACCAGCGGCACCACCGGTAAGCCCAAGGGCACCATGCACTTTCAC